>NZ_JAEQCT010000202.1:0-1062 GCF_020738205.1 Microcoleus sp. PH2017_24_DOB_U_A | reverse complement strand
TCCCTCCCAGGGCATATATGCTACGAGGATGTTGTGGCCCAGGGCGAGTTCGGCGCCTTCGGTGGAGGAACCGTCGGCGAGCACTTGACCGGCTACGACGCGATCGCCCTCATAAATCAAAGGACGCTGGTTTAAACAGGTATCCTGGTTCGATCGCTGATATTTTTGCAATTCGCGATCGATGCAGCCTGCATATTTTTGATTGAAAGCTGAGGGATTCCTGTTCCGTAATTCGTCATTTTTTAATATTTGAAATAAACTTTATTGGGTCTTAAATTTATAAAATTTAAAATAAATTTGATATAATTATTAATAGAAACTCCCCTTCACGGTGCTGATAACACCCAAGGGGTCTAAGTCTGCACGGAGACTCAGCATGAATATAATAACACTTTCCTTGGGCGTTGACATTCCCTACCAAGTCAACGCGGATGGCTGTTGGATTTGTTTGTTAGGTAAAAATAAAGCTGGTTATGCTTACAAAAATCTCAAAGGCAGAATGCAATTAGTTCATCGATTAGTTTTAAAAGACAAGCTTGGTCGTCCAATTCAAGAAAAATATTGCGCTTGTCATTTGTGCGATAATCCAAGCTGCATAAATCCAGAACACCTTTTTGAGGCTACTCAAAAAGATAACATCCAGGATGCCATTTGCAAACAAAGACGAACTACAAATAATGTAGGAAAAAGAAAATTGACTGAGGAACAAGTTAAAAAGGTTCGAGAATTTGTGAAACAAGGGCAAAGTCAATACTTAATAGCCCAAGAATTTGGCGTAAATCAATCTACGATCAGCGACATAATTACTGGAAAAACCTACAAAACTTAAACTAATTCGATCCCATCAGAGATCGGTTGGCGTCGTCGTGTTCCAAGAACGGAATCAGGGAGGTGGCGACGGAGACGATTTGCACTGGCGAAATCGCCATGTAGTCCACCTGCATCGGGGTGGTGGTGGTGAATTCTTGGCGGTAGCGCACGGCTACGGTTTCGCCCAAGAGGTTGTTGTTTTCGTCGAGGCTGATGTCTCCGGGGGCGACGCGCAAGTCATCTTCTTCATCG
>NZ_JAEQCT010000062.1:0-32886 GCF_020738205.1 Microcoleus sp. PH2017_24_DOB_U_A | reverse complement strand
CAATTCCCAATTCCCAATTCCCAATTCCCAATTCCCAATTCCCAATTCCCAATTCCCAATTCCCAATTCCCAATTCCCAATTCCCAATTCCCAATTCCCCATTACCCATTACCCAAATAACATATGGCTATGAAATCGGTAATCCTTTCTGAACAAGCAGTCATTCTGGAAAAACCAGCGATTTGGTCGCGCTTGTTTTTGTGGACGATCATGCTGATGACCACTTCTGCCGTAGTTTGGGCTTATTTTGCTAGCGTAGAGCAAGCTGTCCCCGCTGTCGGCCAATTGGAACTCAAAGATGGTGCTAGAGACATCCAAGCGCCTGCTACGGGCGCTGTGGTGAGGCTGCACGTCGAAAATGGCGATCGGGTAGAAAAAAACCAGCCCCTGCTCACTTTCAACCCCCTTGCACCCAGTGCTGATTTAACATCGATTAAGAAAACTAAAGAAGCGCTGGAAAAGGAAAATAAATTTTACGAAGATGTCGTCAGCGGCAAAGTTCAAGGCCCTATTCCTTCCAACCTAGAATCCACAATCAAAGACAGACAGAGCCTTGCTGCACAAAATCAAGTGCTGCAAGCTTTGATTGACGAGCTGTACCTTAACCGGGGAGCCAACGGAAATTTTGATGCCACCCAGCAAGGACTGTATGTTAATTATCGATCGGAATTTCTGTCTCGGGTAGCCGCCGCCCAAGGGCAAGTTCAGGAGTTGGACAAACAACTCAAGCAAGCTGAAAATGCTGAGAAAGCCGCCGGCGATCAAATGAATGTAGCAGTGCAACAATTGGGTTTTGCTCAGAACCAATTAAATTACTCTCAGCAGCAGTTAGCCTCTTCCCAAGAGCAAGTCAAATCAGCTCTGGCTCAGAAAGATTTGGCTGACGAACAGTTAGCCAAATCCCAACAAGTATTGAAGTCCAATCAAGGCATTTTGGGCAGACTAGGCCCGCTGGTAGAGCAAGGAGCGATCGCTGAACTGCAAAGAGAAAAACAGGAACAAGATGTTTTCAGAGGCCAAAGCGACGTTCTGAAACAGCAAGATCAAATCAAACAGCGCGAAGGCGAAATCAACGCCCGCAAAGGCGAAATCAACACCCGCCGAGGTGAGATAAATACACGCCGAGGCGAAATTAATGCGCGTCAAGGTGACATCCAAAAAATTACCGCTGAAGTACAGCGCCAGCAAGGAGAGCAAGCGCGCATTCAGGAGTCCATCGCCCGCGCCCAAGAACAGTTGAAAAACACCAAGGATGCCTGGGCAAAAGAACTTTACAGCAAAATTGCTGAAAACCAGAAACAAATTGCCAGCAGCGATTCTCAACTCAGCCGTTTTAAAGTAGAAAACCTGAAAAAGCTGTCCGAAGTAAATGCTCAGCTAGAAAAAGCCCAGCAAGTCCGCGATACTCAAATTATGAAGGCTCCCGTATCCGGCGTTATCTTCGATTTGAAACCTTCTAAGAAGGAGAATGCGAAGTTGGATCTAGCAAAAGATCCGATATGCCAATCCATTATTAACTCAGTGGTGAAGCCTGGGGAACCGCGCCCCAAACGCTGCGAAGAAGCTTATTACGAAGCGCAGCAAACAGAGAAGCTGCTCAAGGTTTTGGATGATGAAAACGGCTTGCAAGCAGTTGTTTACCTGGAAAATAGCAACGTAGCTCTTGTTTTGGATGGTATGAAAAACAAGCGAGAAAAATTAGAAAAATATCACGGCAAACAATTAGATGGAGAAAAGATTGACTGCGAAAAAGGTAAAAGCTGCCTGTGTCCTGAGAAGGAAGTTAATAGAGAGAAATTGGGTTTGACAAAATACCAATGCGTACCTGTGGATATAAATGTTGAAGCTTTCCCTGCGCTGGAGTTTGGTACTGCTGAGGGTGAAGTGAAAGAGATTAGCAGCGATGCTGAACCTCCTACTGAACTCCGGAAATACTACGCTTTCAAAACCAAAATTAAGCTGAAGACTCAAAAGTTTATTTTGAACAAGGGCAAGCCAAATGAACAGGAAGTTAACTTGCAGTCGGGAATGGCGGTAAGTTCTAATATCAATATCGGCAAGCGAACTGTTTTGCAGATGTTTATCAACCGATTTACTGGCAAACTGGATACATTCAAGACTGTTAAGTAATTCGGTTAACAGAATTGAATAGGACTAAAGTCCTCACTACAAACTTGATGACTGGTTTGTAGTGAGGACTTTAGTCCTAATTAGCCCGGTTCGTAGTGAGGACTTTAATCCTAATTCCCGCAAATTATGAGGACTAAAGTCTTCACTACAAACTTGATGAGAATGATTTAACGGTATTAATATAAAATAGTGATGGCAATTGGTGCGATCGCACATTCATGAAAAAAAGTATTTTATTTACGCTATATCTGATTCCTGTTGTCCTTTTAATCGGGTTTGTAGCCACTTTTAGCGTTAACGTACCCATTGATGACGAGTGGAGGTTGGCTAGCCTGTTTGAGAAAATAGCTCAGGGAAGTGTAACGTTTAACGATTTTTGGGCTTTGCACAGCAACCACCGCATAGTCTTTCCGAAATTAATTATCGCTGTGCTGGTTTTTGCTTCCAGATGGAATATTAATTATCAGTTGTGTCTCAGCATCGGTTTGGCTGGTATAACTTTTATGACTATGTACAAGTTATCCTCGATGCAGGTTAAGAATGTTGGGGATAATTTGTGGCATTTAGCTAATATTTTAACTTGTATTTTACTTTTCTCCCTGGTTCAACATGAAAACTGGCTTTGGGGATTTCAATTAGCTTGGTTTTTTGTAAATCTGTGTTTTATAGCTGCGGTTTATGCGCTGGTTTCAACTCACAAATTATTGCCTAATATTAGAATTTCTATTGCTGCTATATTCTGTTTTATTGCTAGTTTTTCTCTGGCTCAAGGTTTGCTATCTTGGTTTGTGGCGGTTCCGGCTGTGGTGGCTTTGGAGGGAAATCGAGTACAGAAAAAAAGAAGATTAATTGTATGGATATTGCTGTTTGCAGCAACTTGTGCTATTTACTCAATTGATTATCATCCTAGCCGTAAAACAAGTATTATTGCATTGTTGAATAAGCCGCTGGTGGTAATTGATTATTTTTTGAGTTTATTGGGTTCGCCAATTGTTAGATCACCTGGACTTTCTGCATTTGTAGGATTGGTAATATTTGCAAGTTTTGGATTTTTTGTATGGCATTTTGGGAAGAAGATTCTATTAACTAATTTGGGATTGGGTGGGGACGGGCAAGATGCCCATCCCACAATTGATTTGGGATTGCTACATCAGGCTTTACCTTGGCTGTCAATAGGTTTGTTTTCGGTTTTGTCGGCTTTGTTTATTACGGCTGGTAGGGCTAATTTTGGGGCAATTCAGGCGATCGAATCTTCTAGATATACGACTAATTCGATTTTGCTGTTAATTGCTTTGGTTCAGCTAGGACAATTGTTTATTCGAGAAACAAAAGCTCTGTTGAAATTCAACTATAAATTGATTTTTAGAGGAGTTTCAGGGCTATTAATTGGTATAATTATTGTTAATTCTCAGCAGGCGATCGTCCAAACTAGCTCTGCACTTATTTACAAACAAGGCGCTCAAGATTGTTTGCAGTTAATTAACTATCTCGAACCGTCGAAGTTTTTCAATGATTCGCCGGAAAGCTGTTTGAGAGTGTTGAGCAAAAAAACTTGGCTGGTGAGAGATGGTGCTGCTATTCTCGATAAATTTGGTTGGAGAAAGTTCGCCAAAAATGTAGATTTTATTCCTAATACCAAGAAAGTTTACGGCTATTTAGACCAACCTCCAACGGGCGATAAATTATTGAAAGCTGCTGGTTGGGTGGTTTTGCCAGAAAATAGGAAACAGCCGAATATTGTACTGCTATCTGTCGGCGATAAAAAATCTTTTTTTGCTAACGCTTATGTAAATTTGGACAGTCCCGATATTGCTAAGACTTTGAAATCACAGTTGTACAATAATGCGAGGTGGGCGGTTGATGTGTCTGGTGGCGATTTGGCGATCGCCCAAACCGATATCAAAGCTTGGGTGTATAATCCTGTGGACAACCAATTTGTCCAGTTGCGCGGAGGATGAGGAGTGAAAATTTCGGTGATTATACCAGCCCACAACGAAGAGGGCTGTTTGGATGGTACTGTGCGGGCTTTAGCCCAGACGCTCGATTTAGAAGGGATTCCGCACGAAATTTTGATTGTGAATGACAATAGTACGGATAAAACCGTTGACATTTGCCAGGAATTGTCAGAGACTTTCCCCACAGTTAGATACATCAACAATCAACCTCCCAACGGTTTTGGATTTGCCGTGCGCCGGGGATTGGCAGAATTTGAAGGCGATGCTGTGGCGATTGTGATGGCGGATGCTTCCGACGATCCGATGGATTTGGTAGCAGGATACCGCCAATTGCAAGCAGGATATGATTGCGTTTTCGGTTCCAGATTTATCAAAGGCGGGTTTGTCGTTGATTATCCAATTCACAAACTAGGAATTAATCGCTTAGCAAACTGGTTTGTCAAAAGTATTTTCGGCTTGCGTTACAACGATGTCACGAATGCTTTTAAACTATATCGCAGAGAAGTGATTGAAGGTATACAACCGATTTTGAGCCATCACTTTAATTTGACTGTCGAACTTCCCCTAAAAGCAATTGTCCGGGGTTTTTCCTATACGGTGATTCCTCTGAGATGGTACAATCGGACTGCTGGTATTTCTAAGTTGAAGATTAAAGAGATGGGCAGTCGATATTTGTTTATTGTCTTGTATGTCTGGCTGGAAAAACATCTCTCTCGCGGCGACTACCACCGAACAAGAAAGATGAATGAGTTGAAATTAGATTTGTTGCCTAAGTCAAGGAGTGAAGTCTTGACTGCGAAGGAATGATGACTAATGATTTTGGTACCGCAGCTATTGATACTTTGATGCTGATACTACTGCGTACCAAAATCGGGACTGCAACTTAGGTAACGGGCGGAACCTGCGAAATGGTTACGAAAAAATGGTCAAATCGCTCAAAAGTGCGATCGCGCGGTAAAATTTAACTTAGGAGGCTATGGGGAAATTTGGTTGAAAAGATATACTAAATTGAGAGGATTAAGTCATGGTTTTTACAGCCCAAGAAATGGCAAGATTGATGCCAGATGCCAGTCAACTTGAAAGTGATGAGCCAGAAATGGAAAGTTCCCTACATTATATTCAATTAGCATTATTAGTTGCCTGTTTGGAATGGCAATGGCGCGATCGCAATGACTTTTTTGTTGGAGCAAATCTGACGGTTTACTACAGCCAGCAACAATTGAAAAATCGGGATTTTCGCGGCCCTGATTTTTTTCTGATCGCCGATACCGAAAAACGTCCGCGTCGTTCCTGGGTAGTTTGGGAAGAAGAGGGGAGATATCCCGATCTAATTATAGAATTGCTATCTAGTTCTACCGCCAGAGTCGATCGCAACGAAAAAAAGATATTATATCAAAATCGGTTTAGAACGCCCGAATACTTTTGGTTCGATCCTGAAGATTTGGAATTTGCTGGTTTTCGTTTAATTGGTCAAGAATATCAAGCTATTCTTGCCAATGAATTTGGTAGATTGTGGAGTGAGGTACTAGAATTATATCTGGGAATTCACGATGGGAAATTGCGTTATTTTACCCCAGACGGTGAGTTAGTTGCTACGCCAGAGGAAGCTGCACTGCAAGCCCAAGAGCGAGTCGAACGTTTAGCAAATCAGTTGCGGGCTTTGGGCATTGAACCAGAATAGCTGTCAAAATTAATTGACAGATGATTAAGTTTTAATGCGAGACATATAGCCTTTCTCAGATAGGTGAGGTACGTTGTTGGGCTTCAGCCCTCTTATATTTATTATATAGTAAGCGAGGTCGCATCAAAAACTCCATTTACAGTCATACCTCATCTTTTTGATAAAGGCTATACCTCAACACAATTTAACAGCAGTAATTAATCCTCTAAGAAAGTTGAGTCAATGCCTGAGAGAATTTTAATTGTGGGCGGTGCGGGTTTTATCGGCAGTTGTTTGGCAATTGGCCTGAAAAAACTTCACCCGGAATGGCAAATAATTTGTTTGGATAACCTGCGCCGCCGGGGTTCGGAATTGAATTTGCCTAGGCTTAAAAGTTGCGGGATTCAGTTTGTTTACGGGGATATTCGCACGGCGGCTGATTTAGATCCAGTGGCACTCAATGCTGATTGTATTATAGATTGCGCTGCGGAGCCTTCTGTGCTGGCGGGTTTTAGTTCGCCTCAGTACGTTTTGCAGACGAATTTGCTGGGTACTGTGAATGTTTTGGAGTTGGCGAGACAGACTGGTGCGAGTTTGCTGTTTTTGTCTACGAGTCGGGTTTATCCGATCGCCTCTGTCAAGTCTATCAAGTTATTGGAGTTGGATGATAGATTTGCGATCGCCCCAGAGCAAACATTACCCGGTATATCGGAGTTAGGCATATCAGAAGATTTCCCACTAAAAGGACACCGCTCGCTTTACGGAGCAACTAAATTAGCGTCGGAATTGCTGATTGAGGAGTACAGGGAAGCATACAACGTGCAGGCAATTATCAACCGCTGCGGGTTAATTACCGGTGCTTGGCAAATGGGGAAAGTAGATCAGGGAGTTTGCGGTTTGTGGGTGGCGGCTCACTATTTTCAAAGGTCGCTTAATTATATCGGTTTTGGCGGCAGTGGTAAACAAGTTAGGGATTTGCTGCACGTTGAAGATTTGCTGAGATTAGTCAATTATCAGTTGGAACATTTTGCGGAATTTGACGGCGAAGTGTTTAATGTTGGTGGTGGTTTGAGCAACAGTCTGTCTTTAGTTGAAACAACTGATTTGTGCCAAAAAATTACGGGAAAGTCTATTACAATTAATCCGGTTTTGGAGGAACGGGCGGGGGATATTCCGATTTTTATTACCGATTCTTCTAGGGTGATGGAGAAGACTGGATGGCACCCTATGATTGGGCCGGAGGCGGCTTTGCAGGATATTTATGATTGGATTGCTGCTAATGAAGTGGTTTTAAGTTCGATTTTGTAGGGATTTTTCAATCGCAGATTTTTAATAGTAAGGTGCGTCGCTAAGATAATTTTTGAACCTAGTTGAGTGACTGCAAGCGACGCACCCTACCGCGAAATTTCATCCCCGTCTAAAATTCCCACCATTACTTTAAATAAATCGTCTAAATCGTCAGGTACTCTAAACAAATGAGTGTCTTGGAAAATAGTTTGCTGATTTCGATCTAACTTGCCAAATCGCCAGACATCTCCCATTGTCACAGCACCGTAAAATATATTTTGGTCTTCCACGTGCGACATAGCAATTAATTGTACAGCTAGTTGAGTAAATCCTCTAGTCATATCGTCGTTTTTTGCTTCAATAACTAGCAACTCTTGATTTGACTTCACGAGATAATCTAAATTTCCCTTTAACCAGCTATTAACGTTGAGAGTATACTCAAATCGCAGTTGACATTGACAGTATCGGATCAGATCCAGAAGTACGGGGGATACTAAGGATTCTCTTCTAGCTATTTCGCTGCTGAGACTGACTAAGGGAAGGATATCTTCTATTTTATCTCTCAGCTCTATCAGTCTATCTAACTGTCTAGTTGTTTTCGGTAAAGATAACCTTCCTTTGCTTAGTGAGTAATCAAATTCTGCTAAAATTTGATCGGTTTCATAAGGTAAGTCAAAGTATGAACGAAAGGTATATTCTCGACCTTCCTGTAAGATTTTTTGCTTGGTCATAGTGTTTTCAATCACAATCTGTTTATTTGTACATTATATATCAATTTTTCTAAGCCGGTCGAATGAGTAATTTCCTGTCCTTAACAAAATTCATCATTTATCCCCAAACTTCTGTCAAATCCAAGACAAAACCAGGCAACACATCTTCGCCGGACAAAGTTGCAGGATTTTCCAGCAATTCTAATTCTTGGTTCTGTCTGTAAATCTCCACTTTTCTGTTTTTTCTATCTATCAACCAACCCAACCGCACCTGGTTTTCCATGTATTCTTGCATTTTATCTTGCAGCGGTTTGATTCTGTCAGTTTTAGAACGGAGTTCCACCACAAAATCTGGGCTTAACGGAATAAAACCTTCTTTTTGTTCTGGGGTTAGTGCATCCCACCTTTCTTGACACACCCAAGCTGCATCGGGAGAGCGATCGGCCCCATTTGGCAGGTGAAAACCAGTAGAAGAATTAAATGCTTTACCGAGTCTAGTACGCCGATTCCACAGCCAGATTTGCCCTTCTATATCCAGATTTCGATATCCTGTTTCGCCTCCGGTTGGTGGGTTCACGATTAATTCTCCTGTTGCTGTGCGTTCTAATTGTAACTCTCGGTTGGCGATCGCTAATTCTACAAACTGTTCGCGGGTAACGGTGAGCGTTAGTGCAGGCGGAATATTGAGTGCAATATCAGCCGATGAGTTGGTTTCTACCATCATTTTTTCCTAAAATTGATGCTGTTTTAGCAAATTAATCCTCATCTCAGAAAGCCCAAAACATAGGACAATTTGCAATTTTTATTATAACAATTCAAAGTTCGTAGGTGACAGCCATCGCTCCAATCGGCGATCGCCATCACCATCAATTTCTACTCAGCAAAATAGCGGGTCAAAATCCGCATGATCTCACCGCTAATCGGCGAGGCCAGAGGCGGGCTCCATTCCTCAACCTTGGCAAAACCCAAGATTTGCAGGATATCTACGATCCAGTTGACGCCCTTGGGAGTGCCGCACAGCAGCAAGCGGACGGGTTTTTTGTCGGCGGGCGCGTTGGGAATTTCTTCGCGCAGTAGTTCGGGAACGGACTTGGGAGTTGGTATCATACAGTTATCTCCTAATAGGGTTATCTCCTGAATGTGGGAGTCCAAACCCCTGCCGCGTCTCGATTGCAGTCTGAAGCGGTGGGGGTTTGGTCTTGGGTGTACGCTTGTGATAAGCTAACATAGCTTGTAAACCTATGTCAAGAGGTAACGTGCAAAACTAGAATGTTAAAGAAAGCAGTGATGAGAAAAAGACGATCGTGCCACCGAAGAACCTCAGACGAGTAACCACTTACGTCCCTCCTGAAATAGCCAAAGCATTAGAGGAATGGGCCGAGAAAGACGAGCGATCCGTATCTTGGCTGGCTGGAAAGCTGATTGAAAAAAGTGTTAAAGAGTATCAAAGTCAAGAACAGCAACAAGCCTCTACACCGGAGGTGAAAGAATGAATCCAACAGCTATTAACGCTCTGTGAGTTGGTTAAAGATTGGATCGAAGTTAAAATGTGAGTCAATTTAAAAGAGAAAAACCTAATGGGCGGGAAGCGTAAGCTTGAGTTGATAGCTGTGTATGTAACCAAGGAAAAAAAGGAGGCTCTTGAGGAATGGGCTACTTCTGAAGAACGTTCTGTTTCATGGATTGTTAGCAAGGCGATCGACAAAGCACTGGAAGACCGTCAACAGCAGCAAACTGAGGCAAAACAGGATACACAGCAGTGAAAGTCGATCGCACTTCACTGAAAATTTCATTGCTACTCATTAAAACAATTAGGCTTGTCAACCATGCACACCATTGGTGCTTTTGCGATTATTGACAGCGGCGGCAAGGTACTGCTGTGCCATCGCACCGATAGGGATGCTTGGAACTTGCCTGGTGGTAGGGTTGAGGCGGCAGAAACTCCGTGGGCTGCGGTTGTCCGTGAGGTGGAAGAGGAGGTTGGTTTGCTGGTTAAGGTCATAGGTGCGATCCTCTGCGAGGGCTTTGCTAACGGCATTTATGCTATACCAGTGCGATCGGACTTGGTGTTTACATTCCGCTGTGAAGTCGTTGGGGGTAGCCTGCACACGACGGAAGAAGCAGATGACATCAAGTGGTATCTGCCCTCGGAGTTGCCTATCAACACGTTTTCGAGTCATGTCGAACGCATCCATGACGCCTACGCTGGGCGCAGCGCGGTTTTGCTGAAGACGCAGGAGTAATCTTTTGTCAGTGAGTTGGTTAAAGATTGGGTAAAAGCTAAAATGTTAGTATTAGTAGAATCTAGTGAATTTTGGGACTTGCTAAAATGAACACTGTTAAATTATCGATCGATGGCGACCGCCAGACTGTAGTTTTACCGAAAGAATACCAGTTTCAAGATAACGAAGTTTACATCAAAAAGATAGGTAACGTTGTTGTTTTAATTTCCAAAAACAATCCGTGGCAAATCTTGTTTGATAGTTTAAAACTCTTCTCTGAAGATTTCATGGAAACTAGAGAACAACCTGTTTTGGACTAACGTGAGGGAACTGTCACGAATTCCAGGTTTAGTCATAAAAAATTGGATTGGGTAGTTAGTTGAGAAGTGCGTTAGCGAAGCCCTCGCAGACGATCGCGATTCGCTTGAATAGAATTTGCGGAAACTAACGTGAGGATATTGATGTTATTAGAAGACCGGGCGGTTGAAACCGCGTCTATACAGACAAAACCCGCCTCCGCGGGTTGAAGAACGGTTACAATTATGTTATTTTCTTCAGTCCGCGGAGGCGGACTTCGTTTGTGTAGGCGCGGTTTCAACCGCCGTCTTCTTTATTGTCCCACCAATTACCTCGGAATGCCAGCATGATGATACCTCTCGATCCGATTATCAGCGCACTTACCAGCATCGCCAATCCTATAATTAAAGATAAGTTTCAGCGCAGCGAAACAGTCATCAAATTACTCAAAAAATTTAACCTCGACCCCGAACACCCGCTGCCGGATTTTAGCAGCGTTTACGCCTACACTTTGGTAGAATACGGCATCGGCAAACCCAAGCCAATTTTAGAACTATTCCGGGAATCAGAAATTAAACAAGCTTTTCGTCAAGCATTCGATCGCAATTCTCCGGCTATTTTTCTCACACAAGGAGAAGAATTTCTCGATACCTATGCTTTGGGAGATAAAATTAAAGATTTAGGGATTGACATTCGGCGCGAATTTGCTGCTTTTTCCGCAGTTTTTATCGCCGTCACCAAGCGCACCCGCAATCCCAAAGAAGCTTTGACGAATCATCAGATTGATTCAGTACACAAACAAATTGTAGCAGTTCAAGAAAGGATCGATCGACTCCCAACTTTAGAAGGAATTCGCACCGAAATGGCGCGATTGGCTGTTGAAAATACTCCGGCTTTACCAGCAGCAACAGAAACTGCGGCAAAATCCCAAGGATTTGCCTTGGCGCAGCAGATGCGCGGTTGGTTTGAAATATTGGGCTACGATTTTGAGCCGTATCAAGTTTGGGAAGATAACTATTTTGAATGGATTATTCGGATTCCGGTGAGACGAGGCAGGTTCGATCGCATTTTGATTCGCGGCATGGCGGGAGAAGCGGGAATTCAAGATGTCGGGGCGCTGAGACAGTCGGTAGAAAAGCAAAAAACCGATGAAGGTTGGCTGGTGACGGCGCGCCGGATTTCCAAAGCAGCCCGCAAGGAAGTTGACAAACCAGAAAATCGCCATCTCGATTGTTATACTTTTGATGAATTGATTGATGTGGATGCGGATTTTAGCGGCTATATCGACTGGTTGGAAAATGAAGTTAAGCGCAGGCAAATCGATGGCAAATACGTGCCTCTCGGTTGTACGAAAGCTGAGTTCGATGGCGCTAACAAGCGACAAATTGATGCCAGTTATTACGGCGAAGAGGACGGCTGGATTGACGGTTATATCGACGTGTGGATGGACGATCCGACGAAAGAACATATTTCGATTTTGGGCGAATTCGGGACGGGGAAAACTTGGTTTGCTTTTCACTATGCTTGGACGGCTTTGCAGCGCTACCAACTGGCAAAGGAAAGAGGAACTCAACGGCCTCGGTTGCCTTTAATTATCACTTTGCGCGACTATGCAAAAGCTTTGAATGTTGAGAATGTTTTGGCTGGTTTCTTCTTTACTCAGCACAATATCCGCCTCAATAGTGAGGTGTTCGATCAACTGAATCGGATGGGGAAGTTGCTGTTGATTTTTGACGGATTTGATGAAATGGCCGCGAAGTGCGATCGACAACAAACAATTAACAACTTCTGGGAACTAGCAAAGGTGATTGTTCCCGGTGCGAAAGTAATCTTAACCTGCCGGACAGAACACTTTCCAGAAGCCAAAGAAGGACGCGCTTTATTGAATGCGGAATTAAAAGCTTCGACTGCCAATCTCAGCGGAGAAACACCGCAGTTTGAAGTATTGGAATTAGCAGCATTCGACGACGAGCAAATTCGTCAAGTATTGTCTCACCAAGCCGATGCCGAAACTGTGGCACAGGTGATGAACAATCCGCAGTTATTGGATTTAGCACGGCGGCCGGTGATGGCGGAATTGATATTAGAATCATTGCCGGATATTCAAGCAGGTAAACCCGTGGATATGTCGCGGGTTTACCTGTATGCGGTGCGGCGGAAGATGGAACGGGATATTAAGGCAGAAAGGACGTTTACATCGCTGGCAGATAAACTATTTTTCCTGTGCGAACTGTCCTGGGAAATGCTGTCAACAGACCAGATGAGTTTGAATTATCGGCTGTTTCCTGACAGAATTCGCCGCTTGTTTGGTGCTGCGGTGCAAGCAGAAAAGGATTTAGACCACTGGCATTACGACATGATGGGTCAAACCATGTTAATTCGCAATGCTGAGGGCGATTATTCTCCGGCACACAGGTCGCTTTTGGAGTTTTTTGTAGCCTATAAGTTGGCGGCTGAGTTGGGGGTTTTGCCCGCTGATTTTGCGGAGTTGTCCCAGGCACAATTGTATTTGGATAATTCTGTTGAGTCGGTGAATTATACTTGGTCGGGGTATTTTAGCCGTCAGGTGGATAATGCGGGTGAGATTGTGCCGATTCCGGCTTTGAAGGGTTTTGTGAGTGAAAGTTTGGTGCAACTTCTCAATAGTTTTGGGCGGGAAACTTTGACGAAAGCGGTGATGGATTTGTTGGTGCCGATGCTGGCAAAAATCGAGTTTGTGGGTGAGGTTAAGTTGAGACTTTTGGAAATTTTGGAGGCGACGAAAGGTAAAACTGAGGCGGAAGTTGGTTATATTGGTGGGAATGCGGCGACGGTATTAGTGAAAGTTGATAATGTTGCTTTGGAAGGGAGAGATTTATCGGGGGCTGTGATTAAAGGTGCTGATTTTTCTAATGCTAGTTTGCGGCGTGTCAATTTTGCTGGAGCGAATTTGAGTGATTGTGATTTTATTAAAGTTTTTGGCATAGTCTTTGCAGTAGCATTTAGTCCTGATGGCAAACTGTTAGCTATAGGTGGTACAGATGGCGTAGTTCGTTGTTGGGATGTTGCTAGTAGAAAAGAACTTTTGACCTGTAAAGGTCACAGCAGTTTGGTTCGTTCAGTCGCATTTAGTCCAAATGGTGAAATCCTAGCTAGCGGAAGTAATGACCGAACTGTAAAGTTGTGGGATTACCGCACAGGTGAATGCCTCCAAACTTGTCAAGGTCACAGCGATTTAGTCATCTCAGTTGCATTTAGTCCAGACGGTCAAATCTTGGCTAGCGGAAGTAATGACAAAACTATCAAGTTGTGGGATTGCCATAGCGGTCAAAGCCTCCAGACTTGGCAATATCACAACGATTGGGTACTTTCAGTTGCATTTAGTCCAGATGGTCAAACTCTAGCTAGCGGAAGTAGTGACAAAACTATCAAGTTGTGGGATTGCTACACAGGTGAATGTTTTCAAACTTGGCAAGGTCACAACGATTGGGTAAATTCGGTTGCATTTAGTCCAGATGGTCAAACTCTGGCTAGCGGAAGTAGTGATAGAACTGTCAAGTTATGGGATTGCTACACAGGTGAATGTTTTCAAACTTGGCAAGGTCACAACGATTGGGTAAATTCGGTTGCATTTAGTCCAGATGGTCAAACTTTGGCTAGCGGAAGTGATGATCGAACTATAAAATTATGGGATTGCCACAGCGGTGAATGCCTACAGACTTGGCAAAGTCACAGCGATTTTGTGCGTTCAGTTGCATTTAGTCCAGACGGTCAAATCCTAGCTGGTGGTAGCGGTGACAGAACTGTCAAGTTGTGGGATTGCTACACAGGTGAATGTTTTCAAACTTGGCAAGGTCACAGCGATTGGGTACGTTCAGTCGCATTTAGTCCAGACGGTAAAATCTTGGCCAGTGGCAGTAATGACAAAACTATAAAGTTATGGGATTGTCACAGCGGTGAATGTCTCCAAACTTGGCAAGGTCATAGTCATTGGATAAACTCAGTTGCATTTAGTCCAGACGGTAAAATCTTGGCTAGTGGCAGTAGTGACAAAACTATAAAGTTGTGGGATTGCCACAGCGGTAAATGCCTCCAAACTTGGCAAGGTCACAACAATAGGGTACGTTCAGTCGCATTTAGTCCAGACGGTAAAATCTTGGCTAGTGGCAGTAGTGACAAAACTATAAAGTTGTGGGATTGTCACAGCGGTGAATGTCTCCAAACTTGGCAAGGTCACAACAATAGGGTACGTTCAGTCGCATTTAGTCCAGACGGTAAAATCTTGGCTAGTGGCAGTGGTGATCGAACTATAAAGTTATGGGATTGCCAAAGCGGTGAATGCCTCCAAACTTGCCAAGGTCATAGCAATTTGGTAATCTCAGTTGCATTTAGTCCAGATGGTCAAATCTTGGCTAGTGGCAGTGGTGATCGAACTATAAAGTTATGGGATTGCCACAGCGGTGAATGCCTCCAAACTTGCCAAGGTCACAGCAATTTGGTTCGTTCAGTTGCATTTAGTCCAGACGGTAAAATCTTGGCTAGTGGCAGTGGCGATCGAACTGTAAAATTGTGGGATTGCCACAGTGGTAAATGCCTCCAAACTTTTCAAGGTCACAGCGATATTGTAAGTTCAGTCGCATTTAATCCCGACGGTAAAATTCTGATTAGCAGTAGTGGTGATGGCACAATTAAGTTTTGGGATGTCAAGACTGGTGAGTGCCTCAAAACGCTGATAGCTGAAAGACCTTATGAGAGTATGAATATCACGGGCGTTACGGGTTTGACGGATGCTGAAAAAGCGACGATCGCATCTTTAGGGGCTGTGTGCGATCCAGATTTGTAGAGATGCAATAATAAGGGCGATTCCCTACGGGATAGCTTCGCTTCACGGGCTTATTTGTTGGGTGGGGGCGGGTTTCATAGATTGATAGTTTCGATCGGATATCTTGGCGAACCCGCCCCTACAATAATTGTGAATTTACCGAACATTTTATGATGTTAAATTCGGGCGATTGAACCAATTTTTATCTGATTTTCGTAGGGGCGGGTTCGCCAAGGTTTACGATACAATACGATTGATTTCATAAACCCGCCCCGGCAGATTTTGGAGGGCGATCAAATTTAAAGAAACCGGGTTTTTCGGAGATTTAAGGCTGCGATGGGGATTTTGCCAAAAACCCGGTTTCTACCTAATTTCATCAACCTGTTCTGGTATAATATTAAGGGCGATCGCACTTATTGGCGATCGAATTCAGTCGGATCGGGCATAATATTGCGATCGCACAATTCTGCCTCAATAGTTGGGTTTCGACGCCTTAACAAACATTTGCCCGCCCAAAAAACGCCATAAAAAAGGCAATTTCAGGTAAACCTTTAACAACAACGGCGAAGCCGGCCGCCCTTTCGTCGAAAACGGTAAAAATCTCGGTATCATCACATCAACTTTAAACCCGACAGTTTGTAAAAGCTCTTGCAGCGATAAATGCGTAATCGGTAATTGATGATCGATAAAATCGTAGTATTCCTTGTAAGAGTATTTGAAGTTTGGCTGAATTACCAAAAGAGAACCGCTAGGCTTCAGCGCATCAAAGCAAAATGAGATGATTTCTACAAGTTCCTCTTTGTTGCGGAGGTGTTCAAAGAAGTTCGAGATGAAAATGCGATCGAAGTGTTCGGTAAAAGAAGTATGATTATCTAAATTAAGCACATCAATATTCAGCACCTTGACATCAGCATCAGCAAATAATTTGGAATCGGGATTCAGGTCAATTAAACATTTTTCGCCCGCCCGAATTTGATTGATAAACTCGCAGTAACCGCCGCCAATATCTAAAACTGCCGATTCTGGAGGAACATAATCTTGTAAAAATTCGTCAATTAAAACTTTCCAAAGTGCCACCTTGGCTTGCATCTGTCGGGAATCAAATCGGTTTGCATACAATTTTTTGAGATATGTGTCAGTTTTCATAGTAAGATAGCATAGACTGAGTATAAGTTTATCACGCGATACAGCCAACTATGAATGTTATATCTACAGAAATACCGGATGTTCTGATAATTGAGCCTAAAATTTTCGGAGACGATCGCGGTTTCTTTTTTGAGAGTTTCAATCACCAAGCTTTTGTCGAAAAAACAGGCGTGACGGCAGATTTTGTGCAAGACAATCATTCCAAGTCTTCTAAAAATGTGCTGCGCGGTTTGCACTACCAAATGCAGCAGCCTCAAGGTAAATTGCTGCGGGTTGTGGCGGGCGAAATATATGATGTGGCGGTGGATATTAGAAAAAGTTCGCCGACTTTCGGACAATGGGTGGGCTGTTTGATTAGTGCAGAAAATAAGCGGCAATTTTGGGTGCCGGCGGGTTTTGCTCACGGTTTTTTAGTAGTATCAGACATTGCTGAGGTTTTGTACAAAACTACAGACTACTATGCACCGGGACACGAGCGGTGTATTGTATGGAATGATCCTGATTTGGCGATCGCCTGGCCGCTAGATGGTGCCGAACCAATTTTATCACCTAAAGACAAAGCCGGACAAACATTGAAAAGAGCTCAAGTGTTTTAGATAATGAAAATTTTACTCGCAGGCGGTAGCGGACAGCTAGCTCAAGAATTACAGCCCATACTATTATCTGTGGGAGAGGTCATTTCAGTCGATCGCACTTCCGTCGATTTATCCCAACCCGAAACCATCCGTCAAGCAATGGCTGACATTCAACCGGATGTAGTAGTGAATGCCGGCGCTTACACTGCGGTGGACAAAGCCGAAACCGAAGCAGACTTAGCCCACGCAGTCAACGGTATCGCACCCGGAATCTTCGCCGAAGAATGTGAGAAACTGGGAGCAAGTTTAATCCACTTTTCCACTGATTACGTATTTGATGGTAGCAGCGGTTCTGCCTATCTCGAAACAGATTCTACAAACCCATTGGGAATTTACGGGAAGTCCAAATTAGCAGGCGAGGAAGCAATTAGAAAAGCGGGAAACCGACATATTATTATTAGAACCGCCTGGGTTTACGGTAACGGCGGCAAAGGCAACTTTGTCAAAACCATGCTGAGATTGGGCAAAGATAGGGAAGAACTTCGGGTAGTAGCAGATCAGATTGGAAGTCCAACTTCGACGGCAGATTTGGGGGCTGCAACTGCCCAAATCATCCCTCTGCTTGGGCTAGAAAGTTTTGGGACTTACCAGTATACTAACAGCGGTGTGTGTAGTTGGTACGATTTTGCGATCGCCATTTTTGAAGAAGCAGAGAAACTCGGCTTTCCCCTCAAAATTAAGCGCGTAATTCCCATCACCACCGCCGAATATCCCACACCCGCAAAACGTCCCGCTTTTTCTGTACTTTCCACAGTAAAAATATCAGCACTTCTGGGAACCTATCCTCCCCACTGGCGGCAAGGGCTCAGACAAATGCTGGTTAAACAGTTGACAGTTGACAGTTGACAGTTGACAGATGTGCGAGTGACAGATGCCCGAAGTTTTTAAGACGGGATTTAAACCCCGCCTTAAAAACAATTTGCCTTCTAGGTAGGGGCTAACAACCATTAAATAAGTGAAATAAATAATTGAGTAAATCTTTAAAAATATCTATCTCCGAATTCATGAAAATCAAGAACCAATATGTTTTAATTATCACCTCAGTTATCGGCATTCTCATACCAGCGTCATATATTTTGTACTTGATATCCCAAGCGGGAGACTTGTCTAATTTTGATTATTGGTGGATGACTTGGAATTTTTATTCAGTAGACGGTTTCTCTACAAATCCTTTTAATTGGATATTTCGGGCGAATGAGCATTTTGTCTTGATTCCGGCGATTATCTATGGCTTGAATATTATTATCACCCAAGGTTCAAATATTGGTTTATGTTTGATTGCTTGGTTTTTGGCTTGGATTCAGTGCTATGTCTTGATTGCTTTACTACCTTTAAGATTAAGGAATTTTCCACTACAATTTATCTCAGTCATCCTGTGTATTTCTATTTTTAATTTTACTCCGGCGGCGGCACACAACTGGATGCGGGGATTCAGTGGCGTCCACTGGATTATTGCTAATTTATTTGTAATTTGTTCGATATTTTGTTTGCAATCCTATGTTAATTTATTATTAAATAGCAGAGAAGCACAACCTTTAGGTATTCATTCTCCGGCAAAGATTGGGAATGAGGGATGGCAACAAAACAAGTGGGTAATTGGTAGTATTGTTTTTGGGATTTTAGGTTGTATTAGTTACAGCACTCCTTTAGGTTTGTGGCCGATATTGTGTGGGGCTGCGATTGTGCTTCGGTTTCCTCGGCGGATAACTTATTTGTATTTTGCTGCTTCGATTGCGGTGATTGGTATTTATTTCTTAACTTACAAAACTCCGTCCAATCATCCTTCTTTAACTAAAATCAATCCGCTGAAAACTCTCGAATATATTCCGATTTATCTCGGGGGTATTTTTACCGAAAACATTATTGTTGCGTCAATTATTGGTATAATTGGTTTGATTGCTGTAACGGGTTTTGTGGGTTATTGGCTATTGGTAAAAAAGTCTGTGCAGCTTGGCTATCCTGTAGGAAATCGCCAAAATTGGCTGCCTTGGCTGTCCATCCAATTGTACACCCTGCAAACGGCTTTAATGGCCGCAGTTAGTCGATCGGGATTTGGAGTCGAACAGGCTACCGCTTCCCGCTACGCCACACTCCCAGCCTTGTTTTGGATGAGTACAATTATCCTCATAGTGCTTGCGGTGCGCGAGTTGCAGCCGAAACCGAGAATCCAAGGACGATGGCTGACACCGCTGTTTGCAGTCGTGACAGCCGCCGTGATTTTAATGTACGGGGTGGGCGGCGAAACTGCAATGGCGATCGCCCGCAGAGCAACCTATCAACCGCTAGTAGCACTATCATTGCAATTAGGCATCACCGACATCACCCTAATTAAAGAGAGAGTAGGAAACAAACCCGCCGCATTTGTCGGGTTAATCGATGCCTTAAAAACTAACAACTTAGTACCATTCAATCGAGACATCAAAAAATACAACTTTTGTGCAGCATTAGACACAAAAATCGACCCGAATTTACTCTCAGCCCCCAAAGACGGAGTACCCGGATATTTTGATACAATCACCAAACTCGCACCAGCCGCCGCCAGAGTAATTGGTTGGGTAGGAGATCCCGAAAATCATGTAAAATGTATTGTCATTCTCAACCAAGAAAATGTAGTTCGAGGTTTCGCTATGTCAGGATTTCCCCGCCCCGACTTAGTTAACTTATTTGGGGTAGCCTACGAATCCGCAGCTTGGAGAGGATACATTCAAACATCGCCAACCGATAAATTATTGACAGCCTATGCTTCATTCAAAAACCGCGAAGGTTGGGTAGCTTTGCGAAACTCCCAAGCGATAGACATCTTGCAAAAATAATTGGGACGATGCTCAAAGCCCATCCCACAATAAAACAAAAAATTGTGGGATGGGCTTCTAGCCCGTCCCCCAAAAATGATTAAAAGGACTTTTGCAATCTTCTCTAATCAATAACACTTACAAAAATCAGCTATGCAAAAAGATCTCAGCTTTGTAATTCCCGTTCACAATGAAGAAGCAACACTGAAATTACTGTTTGAAAAAATTACCATCGTCATGTCCCAAACAGGAATCGCAAGTTACGAAGTTATTTTCATAGACGATGGTAGCCGCGATGCTTCTTGGCGAGAAATTGTCGATTTAGCTGTTCAATTTCCCCAACGAATTAAAGCGATAAGAATGCGCCGCAACTTTGGCAAATCCTCCGCACTTTCAGCAGGATTTCGCAATGCAGCAGGGAAAATTATCTTTACTCTCGATGCAGATTTACAGGATGATCCCGCCGAAATTCCCAAATTTTTAGATCATTTAGAATTGGGATTTGATTTAGTTTCCGGTTGGCGAAGAAAGCGCAACGACCCGCTTTCTAAAACTTTACCTTCCCGCTTGTTTAATACAGTTGCGTGTTTGCTGACTGGGGTGCAAATGCACGACATGAATTGCGGTTTCAAGGCTTATCGCCGGGAGGTTTTGCATTCGATTAAATTGTACGGGGAATTGCACCGCTATATTCCAGCATTAGCAAATAATTTAGGTTTTAAAATTGGCGAAGTAGTTGTCGAACACCATCCGCGCAAACATGGCAAATCCAATTATGGCTGGGAACGCTACGCGCGGGGATTTATTGATTTGTTGACGGTGTTGGCGACGACGCAATATTTGCACAAACCGGGTCATTTGTTTGGCGGATTGGGGTTGTGTTTTGGCTTGGTGGGAACTTTTTCGCTGAGTTATTTGATTGTGATTTGGTTTCTGAATTTAGCCGGGATGCACTTTGGGCCGATCGGGAATCGACCTTTGCTATTTTTTGGGATTTTGTGTACAATTCTGTCGGTGCAGTTGATTTCTTTGGGGATTTTGGCTGAGTTGATTGCGCGGAATGTGGCTGCTGATTATGTGGATAAGCAGATTTGCGAAATTATTGATGATTCGGGTTTTGATATTTAACTGTTGATAAGATTCGGCGGTTGAAACCGCTTCTATACAAACAAAGTCGGCGCAACGCCCGACTAAATGAACTGGTAACGAGTAAAATTCTCTCTCTTTTTCTTCAGTCTCGCGTTGCGCGGACTTTGTTTGTATAGCCGCGAATTCTATTCGCCGGGAAATTGCGGTTGAAACACATTTGATATTATCGGATTTTAAAGATTATCCATTTACCTTGTTTATCTACTATTTCTCCTTCAATGTTTGGATGCCAATCGCTGCGAGTCAGGATATAATCGGCATGATATTTTTGGGCTACTTTGACTAAATCTGTACTGCTGCGACGGCTGAATAAGTCGTTCCCTCCCCAAATCATTTGCGGATTTAAGGGAACTCCTAAAACGGCTTCCATGCGATTTTGCCACTCTTTGATTCCTGTTTCTGTCAAGGGAAAGTTCTTAAAATTAACTACTATAGCTCGCTGAGAGTAAAACTGGAAGCTGGTAACTGAAGGTGGAATTAATATGAGTGCATCTTGATTGCTAATTTGCGAAAAGTGTAAAGCTAATCTGTTTAAGTCGTCGCTGGGAACTACATTAATATTAACTCTTTTTTGAAATATTTCTAACATTGGCTTTGGTAAAATCCCTCCTACTCCAAAAACTAAGATGGCGGTAGTTGCCAAAGCTAAAATATGGGTTACTATTTGTGTGAGTGGTGTAGATATAGATGTTTGTTCTAAAATGAAAGGCAAGGCAAGAATTGAAAAGAGGATAGGTATGCTAATTAGGCGATTGCCGATTATTTCCCACGAATCAGTCACCGGATATATCAAACTAACAATTAACGTTACTGCTGTAAAAATCCACAGCAATATATTGTATCTCTTGGGAAATACGTAATTTCTGGTTTGCCAAACTGATAATCCGAGGAAAATTACACCTCGAAAAGGCAAAGTCAGTACAGATAGCAGCAACAAGCTAACAGCTATTTTTTTATTTGTGTAAAGCTTCTCGATGGTTAAACTAACAGCAATAAATATAATTAACTGAGCAAATGGAACGGTTCTCGCCAATTGCAGTTTGGCGATTAAAGCCAGCGGGTAAACTTCTACAAATACGTAGTTTAGGAACAGCGCGAAAATTGACGTGCTAACAATTATGTAAAAATTAATCTTGTCTTCTTTTTGGAGTAAGTCGGTATTTTTGATGCACAGCAAGCCGCCACTGATGAAACATATAAAGTTGAACCAATTCCCAATAGTCCAATTTGAGGGGAGGATGTGGTGAGGATTGCGGACTTTGGCGTGGATGAATACAAACTCGGCATTGTCGATGGTTTGAGTGCCGGTAGTACCTGCCAATAACATGGGTACGTACACTATACTTGACATTGCTGCTAAAAGTGCGATCGCCCAAATCAACGTTTTGAACTTTCGCTCTCTTACAGATTTTATCAGTAAAACCGGAACCATCATCAATCCCGGCAGCAAACCCACTAAAAATTGCAGCAGACAAGCCAGTCCAAAAAAGAAATATCCAGTCAACCATTTCTGACGCAAACTAAAATAAATTCCCCAGATTGCGACACCCATTGCGAAGGTACTCGGTACTGATTTTGTGGAAAATATCAGCGTGTTTCCCACATCTGTAAATGATGCGGCTAAACACAAGAAACTCATTGCTGCTACTGGCAGTTGTGAATTAGTATATATTCTGATAATTGCCCGACAAGCTAGGATAACTGAACTAAAGGCTAGGAATTGATAAATAAAATGTACTAAGGGGATGCTTAACCCTAGGCTTGCTAACAAATAAATGATATGATAATAATAGTATCTCGGATTTAATTTAACCATTTCCTGAACGTGATAGTCATTTTTGTAGAGTTCAGGATTGAGCAGCGATTGGATTTGTGGCAATTCGGGAAAGTTGCCTCCTATCGGGAACTTATACCCTACTGCTATGAATGAAGCGATGATGATAACAGTATAGAGAGATAGATTAAAATTCCTGTTTGATTTTTCAGTTTTCTGCATTGACGGTTCATTTTTTTTGAGCTGATATTAAATATATTTGTGAAGGGGCTTTTTTGTGAGCCGCAGAGGCGCAGAGGATTCAGAGGAGGAAAAAGAGCGAAAGCAGGATCGAATTTATATCTATAGTTTTTGTAGGATGGCTTAACGAGTATCTGTAATATAAACCAATACTGTTCAGTTAAACAAGCAATTGCTCCGCGCGCACATCAGTTAATCGAGAAGCGTCATAGTCTCTGCGATTGCTTCGCTCGCTCGCAATGACATCCTTTGCTAACTTAACCAGTATCTGTAATATAAGGTAGAGATTTAATAAGTCTGCCCCGGCCGGAATATTGCCAATGAAATACTGGATATGATATCACGGACTGGGGATCTCGCTATTTCGGGTTTTTCTACAAAGGCAGGTACTGAACGCAGTTAGCTAAATCTTCAGGTTCGTTAACCTTAGCGATGATTTCCAAGTCACGAATCGAATCGCCAACAGTTACACTTTGTTGGTGAGCGTAGATGACGCCAGCAAAATTTATTCCTTCTTGCTGGCGACGGTTTGCTATGGCTAAAAAATCCTCATCTTGGGTAAAAACAACGCGCTGAAGCTCGGCTGCGCGATCGAGTATAATAGTGTCGGGCATACCTGTTCTACCGTCGTCTTGAACCGTCAGAACATCTACATCCCGAAACTGCAATCCCACCGTAATTGCCAAGTGGATATGTTCGTCCATATATAGCGCTATGCTCATTTAATTAGTCCCTGGGCACGCAGTTTCTTAGCCAAAGCAGATTCGCCAGCCTCTAATCGCAACTTTTCGGCATACTCAAACCTGCGCTGCATATCTGCATCAAGCTCTTGTTTGTGATCCCAATAATAAGCAAAAGCAGAATGAATTTGGCTCATTGTCAAATAGCGGTGGTTGAGGTGCAACTCCGCTGGACTCCACCCGTAAGCGATATGAGCTTGTACTAATTCAATCACTTTCATTGTGGTTCCGGCGATGAGAGGAACGTTCTTCTCATCTAATTCCACATATTTGTATTCGGTTGCAGTTAGCGGCATAATTTACCTCGTTAATGAATGCAATTTAATTATACTCAAAGGACTTTAGTCCTTTGAGATGAGGACTAAAGTCCTCACTACAAACACGCAACTGCACATCACATAATATCAAAACAAAACCCGCAACAGCGGGCTTTCCAGGATTTTCTCGGACAGGGATTTCCTATGTTAAACCACTGGTTTCAACCAGTGGATTAATCCTAATAACCAGGCTCTTCCTCGTACTCAGGAGTCTTAGTCTTCTCAGGGATATTCACCCGAGGAGCCTGGTAAGGCTTCGATGCTTCATCGTCAGCCCAAGCATCCGCCTCCACATCATCCTCGTACTCGTACTCCACCACGACAGGCTCCTTCGGGCGAGAAACCTGAGGGCTGTACTGCTTCTCTTCGTACTCGTCTTCCTCGTAATCGTCCTCGCCGCCCCAATTATCCTCTTCATACTCATCATAATCGTCTATCTGCTGAGGCTGCGGCATCGCGCGCATCTGCTGCTGTCGTACCGGTGGGCGATTCCACTGGGAATCCTCATCCCAAGGAACCTCTTCTACCACGGGTGCTGCTACTCGGCTTCGCATTTCTGGTGCAGGAATCCGCACGCCGGGGCCCAATTGATTTCCCGGAGCCACAGGTTTGGGATAATAGCCTTGTTCCTCCTCGTCGCGTTCCCAAGGTGCTTGTCCCAAACCGACGCGCTCTAGCAAACCCACGCTAAGCTGCCTCAGCCTTTCCTCGGAACCTTCAAACACAATCAAGCGGTTGGGGCCGCTGCTGACAATTTCTTCAATCCCCAACTCGTAGGTACTGAGAACTTGGTCGGGGATTTGGGGGATTCCGAGGGAAGCGATGACGATAGAAACTAACTTACCGTCTTCCGGGTCGAATCTAAAGCCCCGCACCCTTCCCAAAAGTTCGCCGGTTTCGGTAATCACTTCGCTGTTAATCAAAATGCTGTAGACTTCAACATCAACATCATCTTCGATCGCACTTTCATCTTCCACCAACAGCACGTCGCCAATTTCGCTGACATTACTGAGGAACATAAACTTTGGTAGTCCAGCGATCGCAAATATATTATCACGCAGACCGATCGCCACAACTTCCCGGCGATCGATGTCTACCCACAATTGACTAACTACACCCAGGCGTTTACCTCTGTCGCGGGTGATGACTTGAGTGCCGAGAATATCGGAGCGTTGGCAGATTTGTTCTGATGTCATTCTAAGTTTAATCCTGATTTATTGAGTACATATATTACTGAACACGTTCATCACCAGACGCTCCGGGACTACAACTTCAGTCCTATGACTTGAGTATAAGCTCCCCGTGCTTGAGTAACACCAATTGTACGCTCAGCCGATTGAATCATAGGTCGCCGCAAACTCACAACAATAAACTGGGCTTGTTCAGACTGTCGTTTTATCATTCTAGCCAATCGCTCCACATTTGCCCCATCCAGAAACATATCCACTTCATCAAAAGCGTAGAACGTAGACGGGCGGTAGCGTTGCAGCGCAAAGATAAAACTCAGCGCCGTCAGCGACTTTTCGCCTCCCGACATGGAAGCCAGCCGCTGAACGGGTTTCCCCTTCGGGTGAGCGACCAAATTCAAACCGCTGCTGAAAGGGTCTTCCTGGTCATCTAGCTGAAGATACCCGTCACCTTCGGAAAGTTCCGCAAAGATAGTCTGGAAGTTCTCGTTAACCGCATCGAAAGCTTCTTTAAAAGCGCGCCGCCTGAGCGTGGTAAAATTTTCGATTCTCAACAAAAGTTCAGTGCGTTCTCCTGCCAATGTCGTCAATTTTTGACTCAATTCTTGCAGGCGTTCTTGAGTGCGGTTGTACTCTTCCAATGCTAGCATATTCACCGGTTCTAAAGCTTGAATGCGTTTGGCGATCGCCTTTACTTCTTGCTGCAATTCCGTCAAATTGGCTTTCTCTACATTTTCAGGAATCGACGGCACCGGATCGGGCATTTCCGCTCGCTGCGTTTCCATGAGAGTGCGGACGGCGGCTAATTGTTCCCGGCGTTCTTGCTGAGTTTCGTGCAGTTTTTGCAACTGCCATTGTAACTGTTGTTTTGCCAAATGTTGCTCTCGCAGTTGCGATTCCGCGCGATCGCGTTCTCCCTTCTCCAAACCCAATTTCTCCTCAATTTGGGCCAAAGCCGCCTTAGCTGCTGCAATCTGTGCGTCTAGTTCTAACTGCTGCGAAACAATCCGGTTTACAGCATCAGTTCCCGCATTTTGCTGCACTTGCCATTCCTGCAATTTCTCGCTGCCTTCCTTAATTTTCTCTTCCAAGCGCCCGAATTGATTTTGCAAGTCTCCTTGGCGCTGCTGGGCGTTTCTCAGAGCCAATTCGCGCTCTTGCAGTTGCGCTTCTTGAGCGCGCAAACCCGACTGCATTTGCTGCCATTCGCTGTGACTGTTCGACTCTTCCAACTGCGCCAAAGTTTGGCGGTACTGCTGCAATTGAGTTTCCTGTGCGGGCAATTCCCTCGCAAGCAACTGCAATCGCGATCGCGAATCAGTCAATTCCTGAGTATTTTTAGCAATTTGCGATCGCACTTGTTCTTGTTGCGCTTGCAAATTCTTTATTTCCGACTCCAACTGTTCCAAGCGCAACTGATGTTCGCGCAAATTCTGCTTCGCCTCCATCAATTCTTGACTGCGAGTTTTGACAGCAACAGCAGCGCGATCGATCGCAATTTTGCACCGTTCCAAAATCCGCTCAATTTCCTCAATACGTTCTTGCAAAGCAGCAATTGTCCGCGCTTCATCCCCAGCATCACTAGCATCAACCGTACCAAAATGCAAGGTAGATCTATTAGTAGAACTTCCCCCAGTCATCGCGCCGCTAGTTTCCAGAATTTCCCCATCCAAAGTGACAATCCGGTACTGTCCCAAATAGCGGCGGGCATCGGTAAGATTGCTAAACACCACCGTACTGCCAAAAACGTAAGCAAAAATCTCCTGATAGCGCGCATCGCACTCAATCAAATTCACAGCCGCATCCAGAAATCCAGCCGCCCGCCGCAAATTTTCATTCACCGAAAACCTGCCGCCTCTAATCTTATTTAAAGGCAAAAACGTCATCCTTCCCGCCCGTTTTTGCTTCAACAATTCGATCGCAGCAGCACCCACACTGTCATTTTCCACCACCATATTACCCATACGGCCGCCCGCCGCAATTTCCAGCGCCAACTGAAAGCGCGGTTCCACCCTGCCCAGTTGAGCCACCAAGCCACAAACTCCGCCAATTCCGCTTTGTGCGATAATTTTTGCAGTAAACGTGCCGCTCGCTTCTTGCTGGGCTTGAAACTGCACTTCTAGCTTATCTAACTTGCGCTGTCTTTCCCGCTGTTCTTCCAACAAACGAGTTTGAGTTTCCTGTTGCAATTGCAATTCTTGTTCGGCTGCGACTACAATCTGATTCAGCGATTCTACTTGCAAAGCAGCAACTTTTTGGGTTTCCCCAAGGCTTGATTGCTGATTTTTTTTTGCTGTAATTTCCTGTTCCAATACTTGCAGCGATTGGTTTTGTTCTTGAATTTGACTTTGCAGGCGATCGGCTCTTTCACCAATAGTAGCTTGTTCGGTGCGCTGCGGCTCCAAAGTTTGCTGAATTGTCTCGATTTGGCGGTGCAGTTCCGTTTGTTGCTGTACCCAAACTTCGGCCGTCGAGGCGATCGCATTTGCAACTTCCCGACTCCGATCTAAACTTTGCTGGGCTTCGTCGCGCTGTTCCTGAAAAGTGGCTATTTGAGACATCACATAGGATATTTCAATCTCAATTTGCTCCAAACTTTGCCGAAACTGCCGCACTTCTTCCTCAGTTTGTGCTATGTTCGCAGCCATTTGTCCAGCAGTTGTTTCCAAATCCTGTTTGCGGTTTTGGAGTTGCCGCCGTTCCGCTTCCTGAGTGGCAATACTTGCTTGCAAAGCCAACAATTCCGACTCACCCAAAGCTTTAACGCGAGCATTCAGCGCGTCAAGTTCAGCGGTTGCAGCTTGAATTTGGGTGGTAATGGCTTGCAATTGTTCGGTGAGAGATGTAGAATTGCGATCGCCCGTTTCGATTTGTTCGCGCAGTTTCCACTCTTGCTTTTGCAACTGACGGAACTTGAGAACAATTTCCCACTGCGACTTCTCTTGAAATTCCGCCCGCAACTTTTGATATTTTTCCGCTTTTGCGCGATCGTTCGCCAGTCTATCGCGCTGAGAAATCAGTTCTTTTTCCACAATCCCGCTGCGTTCTTCAACTTCCTTAACTTCATCCAACTTCTGCCGTGCGAGAGAGATTTTGCGATCGAATTGAGCCACACCTGCCAATTCATCAATAATTTCGCGGCGTTCCTTAGAATTCATCGAAATAATGCTAGTAACGTCTCCTTGCAAAACAACGTTATAACCTTCGGGATAAATTCGCAAACGGTTAAGTTGTTCGTGCAGTTGAGTCAGCGTGCAAGGTGCGCCATTAATGTAATAATTTGACGTATAAGTTCCTTGACGAGTGACTCGGAGTTTGCGCGTCACACTCCACTCATCCGATTTTGGATTTTGGATTTTGGATTTTCGATTTTTAGCGAGTAGTTGTCCGTTGTTTTCTTGACTGGTGGCGATTTCTATTTCTTCGACTTCTTCAACAGATAACTCATCCGATTTTGGATTTTGGATTTTGGATTTTGGATTGGATGATTGTCCGTTGTTGTCTTCAGTTTCTGGAATTTCGACTGCTTCTACGTCTTCTGCTTCAACAGACTCAACAGACAAATCATCCGCTGCCTTTTCTACCTCATCCTCATCCTCATCTTCATCCTGAGCGAACCATTCATCACCCACATCTTCCAGCGCAAAAGTAGCAGTCACGCTAGCCTCAATCGTACCGCGCTTATTTTGGGCGCTGTTCACCAAATCCGGCAAACGTTCAGCCCGCATTCCCTTAGAAGTCGAAAGTCCCAGACAAAACAGCAAAGCATCGAGGATATTGGACTTCCCTGAACCGTTGGGCCCGGAAACCACAGTAAAACCAGGCAGCACGGGAATGGACGTTGTGCCGCCAAAAGATTTAAAGTTAGTTAGTTCGATCCGCTTAATGTGAACCATTTGCTAGCACTAACTTTGGCTCTAGGGTGTTGTCACAGGTTAGCACAGGCATTGGGGCGATCGACAACGTGCGAACTTCTCGGCATTGTCGATCGAGTTGACATCCTACACCTTTGTCGATCGTCCCATCGGCCCGTACTACAAAATAGCTTATTGAGAATAGCACCACATCTGCATCTCGATCGACAACCACAAACAAAAGTAAATCTTGATACAGATAACTCCATAGGACTTGATCGATATTATTCGTGCGATCGTAACCTGAAACCCTCACCCAGCCACAATGGGAGCAAGTATAATACCAGGAATTCTTAACATCCCCCCTGGACATATAAAAACTTTCCGGTAAAATCGAACCAAAATTAACTCAATTGGCGTAAGTCCCACGCTGTAATTGTACTCAATTCAGCATTGGGATATAAGCTAAGCAAGGTCTATGAAAAAAAAGCGACAATTTCCTCAAAAGTCTAAGATATAAGTGGTTGCGACCCACCCACTCGACTGCAAACAACAGGCTACAGTAGCAGTAAAATGCTTGGCCCCGGACAACTGCGAGAGAAAAGGGGAAAGAGCAGACCGCTGGTTGGTAAGGTACGTCCCACCATAAAATATAATCCAAGTTTGTTGTACGAAAATAGTTTTTTGCCTTGGGAAACAGGGCTTCTGCGTGGATTCCCTAGGTCGGGATAAAGGCCGTAAAAAGCCAGAGATGCTGTGTCAGACTTGGATCGTCTTCAGTGACGAATACCCAGAAATGGGTATACCCAACAGAGCAACGGCAAACGATACACGAAGCCCGAACTATAACGGTATTTCGTTTAGTTTGGGTATTTCACTAATGTATAAAGTAACGAAGCGCATTATGGAGGGCAAACCCATTACACCAGCTCAAAACTCATCTAACCTGTCCGCTTCACCAGAAAGCGACCAACAAGTATTACAAATTTGGGGTCGCCAGCCCCTGAAAGGACACGTCAAAATCAGCGGCGCCAAAAACTCGGCCTTAGTAGTCATGGCAGGAGCTCTACTATGCCCTGACGATTGCCACATCCGCAACGTTCCCGCATTGGTCGATGTCGCCCGCATGGGGCAAATTCTCTCGGCTGTAGGAGTCAAAGTACAGCAGAATGGCGATACTTTAGACATCAACGCCAGCAACCTCCTGGATGCTCAAGCCCCCTACGAATTAGTCAGCCAACTGCGGGCGAGCTTCTTCATCATCGGGCCCCTGCTAGCGCGTTTGGGATTTGCCAAAGTGCCATTACCAGGTGGTTGTGCCATCGGCGCCAGGCCCGTAGAACTCCACGTTCGGGGCCTGCAAGCCCTTGGTGCCGAAGTCCACATCGATCACGGTACTGTTAACGCTTACGTCAAAGGGCCGAACCGCCGCTTGAAAGGAGCCAAAATTTATTTGGACTACCCCAGCGTCGGCGCCACTGAAACTTTGATGATGGCGGCGACTTTAGCGGAAGGAGAAACCGTAATTGAAAACGCGGCTCAAGAACCGGAAGTCGTCGATTTGGCGAATTTCTGCCGTGCGATGGGAGCCAAAATTCAAGGCGCGGGCACAAATACGATCGTCATTTCGGGAGTTGAGAAACTCCACGCGGTAGACTATGCAATTATTCCCGATCGCATCGAAGCCGGAACATTTTTATTAGCAGGAGCCATCACTCACTCAGAAATCAGTTTGTCGTCGGTAATTCCCGACCACCTGACCGCAGTTATTGCCAAATTGCAGACAATGGGGGCGAAAATTATCGTAGAATCCGACATTGTGCGGATAGTTCCCGGCAAAATTCACACCGCCACAGACATCGAAACTCTGCCTTACCCGGGTTTCTCCACAGATATGCAAGCTCCGTTTATGGCTTTGCTGACGCTGAGCGAAGGAGACAGCTTGATCAAAGAAACCGTATTTGAGAACCGCTTGCGCCACGTAGCAGAACTCAACCGCATGGGCGCCGACATTCGCGTTAAAGGCAATGTCGCCGTAGTGCGCGGAGTCCCAATGCTGTCGGGTGCGCCCGTAGTCGCAACAGATTTGCGGGCTTCGGCGGCTTTGGTAATCGCGGGACTTGCAGCCGATGGTGTCACCACCATCAGCAGCTTGCAGCATTTAGATCGGGGCTACGAGCAGTTAGAGATGAAACTCCAAAAATTGGGAGCCAAGTTGCGACGAGTCAAAGAGGGCACAGACCCGGCGACGGCTGAGGCTCCTGTCAATCCCGTGCGATCGAGTTTAAACTGTTAGTTAGTAGTTAGTGGTTATTTGTTATTGGTTGTCGGTTATTTGCGGTGCCCGCTCGCTTAGTCGAAGGGTCGAAGAGTTATTATTTATTAGTTCTCATAACTAATAAATAATAAATAACAAATAACAAATAACAAATAACCACTGCCAACTGCCCAATGACCAACTGACTAAAATGTTAAACATCCCGCTCATCGGTTTAAAAGCAGACCAGTTTCGGCACCCGCTGGACTTGGAAGCCACCAACGCGCTCAAACAACTGCCCGGACTAGATTTGATGGTGCGGCAGTTGCTGGGACAACTTGGCGAACAGTTTTTCATGCTCGAAAATCTGGCTTCCAGCGTCCAAGTCGGCGAAAATCAATTACCGCACCTGCATCAATTGCTAGTGGATGCTTGCAAAACTCTGGATTTGGAAGTACCGCAGCTTTATGTCCGCCAGCATCCGATGCCCAATGCTTACACCTTTGCGATGCGGGGAAAACAGCCTTTTGTGGTGATGCACACTTCGCTGATTGATTTGCTCACCGACGAGGAAGTGAAAGCCGTAATCGCTCACGAGTTGGGACATTTGAAGTGCGAACACGGAGTTTATCTGACTCTGGCTAATTTAATTGTATTGGCCGCCGGTCAAATTTCGCCTTTGGGAACCGTATTCGCCCAGGGTTTGCAGACGCAAATGTTGGAATGGTTGCGCTGTGCAGAATTTACGTGCGATCGCGCCGCCTTACTCGCCACCCAAGACCCCAGAGTGGTAGCATCGGTGCTGATGAAACTGGCCGGAGGTTCGCCGACGTTAGCACCGAAACTGAATCTCGATGCGTTTTTGGCGCAAGCGCGGGCCTACGACGACCTCAGTAGCACGGAACTCGGGGAAATGCTCAAGCAAGCTCAAACGGCTCAGTTGTCCCATCCTGTACCAGTATTGCGCGCCAAAGAGATCGATCGCTGGGCAAGTTCAAAAAATTATGAATCTTTGCTTGCAGAAAGTCGATCGGCGTGTTATGATGGTGAAACCACCAAAAAGGGCGGGTGGCGAAATTGGTAGACGCATCAGACTCAAAATCTGACACCGAAAGGTATGAGAGTTCGATTCTCTCTCCGCCCATTGCTCAGACAGCTTATGGCTACGCCATTTAGGAATCTCACTCAATCTCTGGTTGATGATTTCCGCTCATTTTTCGCTCATCTCGTCTTTCAGTTTAACGAAAAAAAAGAGGCATAACCGCCCCTAATGTTAAGATTTATGACCCGCCCTTAACCGGACGGGTTTTGTTTTGCCTGCCCCCTATTCCGGCGCTGGCTAGCCAAGCTGGGAATAGAGGGAGAACAGGTACAAAAAACCGCCCGGTTAAGGGCGAATAAGGTTAGGGAGGGGGGTTAGATGTCAAGGTGTAATCAAGGACAGTAAATCATCTATCTGTAGCCCATAAATTTCACTTACAAGTGCTAACGTCTCGGGCGTAATTCCGATTCTTACTAAAGCTTTGAGCGCACCTTCTAGAGGCAATTGGCGATTCGTCATGCTGTCTATTGTCGCGATACGAGTATTAGTTGCCTGATGCTTTGCATACACGGATTCATTCATTGCGATTGAGTGACCAAGAAAATGGGATACAAGCCCCGTCCTTTTAGGACGGCTTTTCTTGATTTCTAATATACTCTTTCAATACTTCTAAGGGTGCGGCACCAACGGA
>NZ_JAEQCT010000020.1:0-89035 GCF_020738205.1 Microcoleus sp. PH2017_24_DOB_U_A | reverse complement strand
ACCGGAGATGATGTTGTTACCCAGCATCAAGGAACCAGCAACTGGTTCGCGGATGCCGTCGATGTCCACTGGAGGAGCAGCGATGAAGGCGATTACGTAGCAGATTGTTGCAGTTAGCAAGGTAGGAATCATCAAGACTCCGAACCAACCTACATAAATGCGGTTGTCGGTGCTTGTGACCCAGTTGCAAAATTGCGACCACAGATTGGCGCTTTCGCGCTGCTGTAAGGTTGCTGTCATGGTTTTATGATTGCTGTATTTGGTTGTCAATGTTCGGATGATGTCTCTATTATTAACGGTATTGTTAAGGTTTGTAAAGAGTTTTAAGGGCAGTATAACTGATGAGGGTCATAAGCTGGGGTTATTGGCTATCAACTTTACTCTCAATGACTTGTTGAACCTGTGGCGGTACGTTCGACAAAAAATTCAGCCCTGTCTCCCGCTCTACTTGTTTCACCGAAACCCGAAAGCTTTTCCATCCCGAACCCTTGACGCTGGCATCGTTGGGCATCATCACCGCGATCGTTCTGGTATTCGCCGTAATTCCCTGCATCCCCAATCCCTGCCTGTCCAACACCGCAATAACTTTCCAAGTCTTTGCCGGCACCGCGATTTTCTCCTTTTTGCCGATCGCGCCTTGCTTCCCCACTGGCCCCGCTACGATGTAAAGCTCTTTGCCCTGCTCCACTAATTCGCGGCAATATTCTTCCAAATCTCCCCACACGCCTCTGTTGAGCTCCGGCACTTGGGGCATCATGTTCGTCATCAGGAAAGTGCTGCTGTTGTCCGCTTCATTGCGAGTGCGATCGGCGCTTGGTGCAATGTGTCCCCGGTCGTAGCCACTTCCGGTGTAATCGTTGGGTCGAACTTGGTACGCAGCAGTGGGAAGTGCATCGTCGGGGCGGAAGTCGTTCTTGCGGTCAGCGCTTCCAATCCAAGATTTATTCAGTTGCCACGATACCCAGTTGGCGGTATGCGTTTTGTTGTTGTAGGAGAGCACGTACTGCTGCTTCACCATTAAATAGTTGTCGATGCTGGCAACACTGGAAGCGGCGTTGCTGGGATTACCCAGCAGCAAGTTCGGATTGTTGGTGGCGGATGCGATTGGTTCCTTGGTTTCCGGTTTTAGTGTTGGACGCTGCACCCTCGGTTTTTCCCGAACTTGAGGAAGTTTAGATGGTGGTGGTGGTGAAGTCAGATTGCAGCCGCTGATAATTCCCACCAAAACCAGAGCGATCGCCCTTTGATAAACCTGCCTCATTCCCGCTACTCCCACACTTGCTCGTTTCTCTTATACTCTGCAAGCTTACAGTGGCGTGAGGTACAGCTTCTTACTAATTACTCATTACGGATGCAGCGATTGACGGGAAAGGCAACCGCCGCAAATAAGAGAGAAAGTTCGCAGTGTTTAAACATCCAAACGTCCAAATATTTAAACGCTTAAATGTTTGTATTGGTGCTGAGCTGTTGGAGGTATAGAGCGACAGACTTTTCAACCAGCTCGCTGATTTCTTCGCCTGACTGTGCGGCAGCAGATTTGAGGTCGCGGTGCATTTGTTTTGGCAGGTAAACCGTAGCCCTGACAAAGTTTGGGTCTTTGCTTTTGGGTAACGCCGGAGTTGGTGCAGGTTCGAGATCGGGTTCGCCTGGTTTGAGTTTCTTCGCCTTTAACAAATCATCAAAGCGGCTCATGGCAATATCTCCTTACCGACAGCGGCATAACAACCCCACGCTGCTTTGGCATAGGCATCTTTGACAGCACTTACCGGAACCCCGGCAAGGGCTGCTTTTTGAAACACCGCCAGCCGCCTGACCTCAGCTTTGAATATTGGCAGCTCGGCTTTCTCGATCGTTCTCCGAGACTCTATCCCGACTTTGCTAGGAGCAGGCGGGATGAGGGTGAGCAAAATGCGGTAATTCGATTTGAGGGAATGCAAAGCTTCCACCATTTGCCCCATCGCGGTGAGGGCCATCGCATCGGGAGAACTCGGCAAAATCAGCAAGTCGCATCCTTCAGCTACAGTTTTGAGTTCGTCAGGGTCGGGTCGGGCCGGCGTGTCGATGACGATATGCTCGTAGTCTCTAGCAAACCTGACTCCTTGCTTTTCATCCACTACTTTGAACGGTAGAGAACCCCGCGCGGCCCAGTCCAAAGCACTGCGATTCAGGTCGCCATCCACTAACAACGTAGGTGCTTTTGTTTGCAGGTAAGCCGCTAGGTGCAGCGCTGTCGTTGTCTTTCCGACTCCGCCCTTGAATGAGGCGATTGTCACGATCATAGGTTTATCGATACGTTGATTAACTCACTTTACCCTTTAATCATCTAAATGTCTAGACATTTGAATGATTGAATGTTTGAGATTGTGCCGTATCTTGCTAGTTATGAAGCGGGTTGGCTCGGCTAATTAACGATAACAACGTAGCGCTCGGTTGTGGGCAATAGGAGGCTGTGGATCTTCCTAAAAATCAAGCAGTTGCTGCACTGCAAGAGTTTGTTCCCCGATTCGCTTTCTCGAAGGTGTGATACTGTAGCGGACTGCATCACCTGCGGTTTATTTAATCATCTAAACGTCTAGATGTCTGGCTAAATAATTCAAGATTTATGCAACTGGTACCTAGCGATGAGCGCGCACGGCGAAACTATCCCGTAGGAAATCGCCCTCAACCGCCGCATTAAGAAATCGCTCGAACTGGTGCAGCAATTTGTGATCGGCAATCCATAATTCACCAATCACGACTCTGCTTGACAAAAACAGCCGATGGTAAGGTTCACCGTCGATCTGCCCGAATAAGAGCACCGTAAGTTGTCGATGTTGGCAGCGTGGACGGGGCGCAAAAAAGTGGGTATAGTGCGGATGTTGTTAGAGGACGGGTTGAAGGAGGTGGAGGGGTAGGGGCTCACGCCTTTGAAACCGGAGCGAACTACAACCTAGATGGAGCGGTTGAAAGAAGTTGATTGAGGCTCTAATAGCTCACGCCCCTACCTTATTATCCTTTACGCGGCAGACGGTAACTGTTCAACTTCTTTCAGCCCCAAAAACCGCCCGTTCACAATTTCTCTGTAAGCTTCTAAATCCGGCTGCCAATTTTCCAAAAGCTTGTACAAGTGTTGCAATTTCTCGCCTTCTAATTCCCCTGCAATTTCGTATTGAAAGTTGCCCGAGAACAAAACAGCCGGAGTCGGTTCGGCTTCTTGGAGTTGCAATAAAGCTTCGGCAACGCTCAAGTTAAATTCTCCCCGTTCGAGAGAGTACACTAAATTAACAGCAGCTTTTACGGGAAATTTGCCCGCATCAAACCAGGTTCCTTTGGCGAGTAAAGTGGAGGTGATGTATTCGCGGGCTGCATTTTCATCTCCTGCTTCAAAGGTGACGAAACTTCTCGGATTGATGCTCAACGTTTGATAGTCGGTGCGGGGTAAAGCTTCAACGTATTTGCGGATGATAGCGGGGATTTTTACGTCTTCTTGTGACTTTGTACTCAGGGATTCGATGAAGGTGATGGCGTTCGATTGGGCGACGATGTTGATGCCGTTGGTGAAGGCAACTTGAGAGATTTGGGGGCTGAAAACGGGAGGGCGGGCGAGTTCCCAGTCAGGTGGAACGATGCCGCTGTATTTGAGGAAGTCCGAGTTGAGGAGCGTGGGGGAGTGGTTTCTGGCTGTCAGGGATAAGGCTAGTTCTTGAATGGTTGTTTTTGGTTTCATGGCTGTTTGTTGGGTGTGTTGGGTAATATTTTATGTTGGGTGGATTGCCTTCGTACAGGGGGAGAGTTGCGAGATCGGGAGAATTATTTAAAAATCATAGTTGTACTTGATGATGGCTGTAAAAAAGCTTGAATATCCACCAAATTAGTCGGCAGGATATATGAAAATGATAATATCATTCGGCTCTTCTGAGTATTGGGTGATAAACAAAGTTTATGTCTAGCCTGGAAAGGGTTTCAGCCTTCGGAAGGAGAAGATTTTGTGCCTTCTTATACAATTTTAGTCACAAACCCAGAAGAGCCTATCATTCAATGGTTTCCTAATCTAATCAATAGGTGGTGGCTTTCCTCACATAAACCAAACGTACAAGAAAAGAACAAGCGAGCTGAAACACACTCTCCCTATCAGGACAAACGCCTGAATTCCCAATAGCGATCGCGATCCTCTGGTTCGGGGTCTGGCTTCTCAAAAATATCCACTTCCTTAGGTAAAAGCAAATTCTTATAACAATCTTTTTCAATAATACAGGTTTGACCGGGCCGGACTGAAGAGACTGGCAACCACACGCCACCATTGAGTTTGCCATCCTTTGCCCTCACGCCAATGGAGAGAAAGGGAAGCACCATATTTGAACCATTATGGACTTCAAACATCAAGTTGCCGTTGTCAGCTATACCGATAACCTGCCAACGGAATTTCCGTCGGGACTCGACGATAGCTTGCTCTTGCTCTGTGAATGGAGGCGAACCCGCCTCGATGGCTGCCCACTCCTTCTTCGAGAACAATTTCCTTGCTGCGGAGCATCTTGCTCTCAGCCATTCCTCGAAACAGCTTGCAGTTTGTTGCAATCCCAGCTCGTGTTGCCACTCAAACACAGGAGACTCTTCCCCTGGAACAAACAGTGATTCTCTGAAATAGGCCAATGCCATGTCAGTACGACCAAAATGTAGCAAAACGCGACCATCATCCGATTGAGCATCAGTAGGAACATTGAATATCTGTACTAGATAGATACTTCCCTGACGATAGAGCTGGGCACCACCAAACTGTATAACGAACTCTTTGTATGATGGTGGCACGGGAAGATCTGACTGCTCAACTAGCTCTCGTTGTTCATCTGATAGTGGACTGTCCACAACATGGAATTTGCGAGTCTTAATTCTGTCCATTTCATCCTTAAGCCATTCAAACATACAGCACTTTCCAAGTAAATAGGTACACAAAACAGTTTTTGCAGGAGCGATGCCCGCGCGTAGGTTTGAATTTCAGATTTTTGTGTGGTTCATAAATGCAGAATCTGTTGTCATGTCTGCTCCTGCTACTTAAGTTTTTTTAGTGGGACTTAGACATTTTTCCGCCCCTTTAGGGGCGGAAAGCCTCTGGAGGATAAAGGAAACAGGTCGATGACCTAAAAATGCCTGAAACCGCAAATGGTTTATAGATTTATACCGATTCGAGCCAACAGCCCTTCCTCATCTAAGTTTAAGACCAATTTCGCCCCGTTTTTTGTCTAAGTCTCGCTAGTTGGGTCCTTCGGACGTCTTCCTCCACGCGCGCCCCACCTCTGAAAATCAGTGAGTCCATCCGGTCCTGGAACATTATGCGGTGAAGTTGGTCCGTTGAAGCCTGGCTCAGCAAAAAGGGGGTCGCCACCATCCGCCAATGGGCGTGGATGCTCGTAGTGGGTAGCGTTAGTGGGCCATTCTCTTCCTTCCCGTTGTTCCCACCATTCTTTTGCCTTCTGTCGATTATTCTTGAAGAAGTCGCGAGCTTGCTGAGTTTCAGATTTTGTTCTAACCTCTCCTTCGGGGAGTGCTTTTGTGACTCGATCCGATAAACGTGTGTTTAGAATCGGGCGTCCGTGGGGTTCACAAGTATTGTGAACCAGAATGCCCAACTCCGAGACGAAATAAGTCGGGAATCCCTCAACCTCAAAGTTATAAACCTTGAAATCCCCCTCGCGTCGATCGATCTTATCGACATCAACAAACGTTTCCTTATCCGTCTGCAACAGATCCCCAACAACCAAATCTTTAGCTTTCACCCAACCCTGACCCGGCACCCAGAAAGGATGTTCCGCAGTAGTAGAAATCACCTCCCCATCTACATACAGATCGTACAGCTCGGTTGCCTCATTCTCAAAGGTATCCAAAACCTCTTTTGCCTCAATTCCCCCAGGAGTCGTCGGGTCATCAGCAATCACCCAATCGCCAACTTGAATGTCCTCAATATTCTTAATCCCGTCAACAGTGAGAATCTCCGTCCCGGCAACGAAGCACATCGGCCCGCCCGCAACCCCACCATCCATCTTTTTACTGTTAGCCAACAAATCGTCAGCCCCAGGCGTAGCAAGCTTGGGCGTCTTCCGCGACACGCTAAGCCCCTGCCTGACCCCCTTCGTCATCCCCACAAACGGCAAGTAAGCCAGCAAATTCCAAGAATCCTGGAACTCCCACCCACCGTTATCCTGGTAGCTGTTGTAAAGATTCCCAGTCGCCTGTGCAGCCCCGTAAGCATCAAACGTCGTATCAGCAGCTACTCCCGCAGTCGCCACCCACTTCAGCGGCCCCATCGAAGCAGAAGCCACCAACGGCAGCTTCATCCCTAACAGGAACGACACCCCGATTCCCGTCACAGCACCCGCACTCCACAGCATCCCGTGAGTCGGTTCGACCTTGTTACCGCTGTAGTGCTCGTACATATCGGTCAAGTAACCGCCCGACACCCCGTTAGCAAAACCAGCACCCCAATCCCCAAACATCCCCAGGATTTCGGAACCGCTAGCGCCACCAGCAGCAGCCCCACCGATGTAACCGCCGCCGAAACCAACTCCGCTGATTGCAGCCAGCGCCGACACCCCACTCAGCGTCCCCATGATGTCGCCCATCGTGAAGTAGCCTGTCGGATCGGTAAACCGCACCGGATTGGCATGAGCGTACTGGTAATCGTGCTGGCTGTACGGGTCGCTCAAAAAGCCACTGAAAGCATCTTTCGAGATAAACCTGCCCAAACTCGGATCGTAGTACCGCGCCCGCATATAATCCAATCCGGTAGAACTGTCCCGCTGTTCCCCAGCAAACTGGAAAGAATTGCCGAAAGTCCCCGTTTGGTTCAGCAACCCGCCGAACGCATCGTAAGTGTAGCGATCGGTTACCAAACCCACGCTATCCGTAATCGCCCGAGTCGAACCGATACCGTCAGTGTGATAGAATCCCTCCCGATTGTTGCGAACGGCAGAAACCAAGCCCAAACCGTGAGTGTAATCAGCAGTGACTTGACCCGCCGCATCGTACTCCATCAAAACGGACGGCAAACCGCCCGCTGAAGCAGTCAAATAATTCGTTCTGACGCCGTTAGCAATGCTGGCTACCCTGTTGCCGAAAGCATCGTAAACGAAATTAGTTTGAGAAGTCCCTCCCGGCCCCGAATTAGTAACTCCCGCCAAGCGGTTTTCCCCGTCATTAAACCAGTCGTAAGTAACAGTTTGCGTGCCGTCAGAACGCTGTATTATCGAACCGTTATTATCGTAATTGAAAGCAGTAGTTTGAGAACCCTGAGTTAACTGTCGCAGTCGGTTGTTGGCGTCGTAAGAATAATTCGCCAATCCCGTCCCCGAATCGTTCCGAGTCAAGCGGTTGCCAACCAAATCGTAAGTATAATCGATCGTCCGATTGGACGTAACGCCGCCGACCATCTTTTCTTGAGTCAGGCGGTTGAGGGCATCGTAAGCATAATCGACAGTGCGGCCGTCAAATTCCTCAACTTTCTTGCGATTGCCGACTGGATCGAGGGTGTATTTGAAATCGTTGAAAACAGTATCCGTTGAATTTTTAGCAGTCACCCGTTCCAAGCGGTTGCGAGTATCGTACTTGCGTTCCTCAACGGAACTGTCACCTAGGGTAATCTTCGAGAGATTGCCTGCGGGATTGTAATCGTAATCCGCCAGAATTCGATTGCCTTTTTTAACAGTATCCAAGCGATTTAAGACATCGTAACCGTAGGTAGTAGTTCCCGTCGGAGTAACTAGGGAAGTAATGTTGCTCAACAAATCGTAGCCGTACTGAACTACTTTTTGGTCGGGCGTCGTTACGGTTTGCAACCTGTCGTAATTGTCGTAGCCGTACCGAGTGATTCCGCGCCCGTCCGTCACAGTTGCCAGTCCCAAAGTTAGCGGATCGTAGGTGTAGGAAACGTCGGGGATGCCGGGGTCTGTAAAGTTCTTGCCATCCAAACGCCCGAAAGGATCGTAACTGTAATCGATTTTGGATCCGTTGAAATCAGTGGTAGCAGTAACTTGTCCGAACTTGTTGTAATCGGTGCGGTTGCTTTGACCTAGCGGTAAAATTGTTTGCCAGGGACGGTTGAATTCATCGTATTTGAATTCGGTAACTTGAGTGTTGGCATCCTCAATCTTTTGCAAGCGGGATAGATTGTCGTAAACGTACTTAGTGAAAGTATCTTGCAACTGACCGTTAACTAACTGTTTGGGTTGTTCGATTTGAGTTAGCTGGCTGAGATTGTCGTAGGTGTATTTAGTCGGATTGAGATTTTCATCGGTGTAGGCGGTAAGGCGGCCGAATCTGTCGTAACCCATCGCAACTTTGTCACCGTTGTGGAAAGTCACCCCTACTTGCTGCCCGTATTGGTCGTATTTGAAAGTGGTTGATTGCAGCAGCGGGTCGGTAACTCGAACTAAGTTGTCGCGTTGGTCGTATTCAAATTCAGTTCGTTCGTTTTTGGCGTTAATAACTGCTTTGACGCGACCTTTGGCATCGTATTCGTAGGTAGTGGTTTGATTCAGTTCGTTGGTTTCAGTCTTGACCCGACCCAATTCATCGTAGGTCAACTTGATGCGGGAATTGTCGAAGAAAATAACTTCCTTCACCCGCGCCTTGTCGTCGTAAACGTATTGGGTTTTGCGGTTGCGGTAGTCGGTAACTGTTTCCACCTGACCGCCCGCGTTGTAGGTGTAAGTTGTCGGCTGATTGAAAGGATTCAAAACCCGCGTTATTTGACCGAGATCGTTGTAAGTATATTGGGTTTTGTTGCCCAGAGTATCAGTTTGCGACTTAATCCGATTGCCATCGGAATATTCCGTTTTAGTCCTGGGATTGTCAGTCCAATCTCCGGGAGTGCGATCGGGCAAAATAGTCTCAGTTCGTCGGTTTAAAGCATCGTAAACGTAGCGCGTTTCCAGTCCGGTTGGAGAGATTTGCGCGATGAGATTGTTGGCTGCATCGTACTTGTTAATAACCTTGGGATTGTCGGTGGTATTGGTTGGCGTGTTGTCGGGCATAGTAACTTCGTCAATGCGAGTAACTGCCCGCCCTGCGCCTGCAATTGGAGTGGTGTTTTCTCCGGGGGCTAGCGGCAAATCGTAGCGGTGGGAAGTGGTGTTGCCGAATACGTCCGTTACCGATTTTACCCGTCCCAAAGCATCGTAAATAATCGATTGGTTGTTACCCTGACTGGTTCTGGCAGCGGTGATGCGACCTTCGCTATCGTAGTCGTATTCCATCCTCAAGGTATGGCTTTGACCGTTGAGGGTAAAAGTGGTCGTAGCAAATTCTATTCTGCCGTTAGGATTGTAATCGAAATCAACCTGATTGCCGCGACTGTCGATCGTGCGTTTGATGTTGCCCGCTGCATCGTATTGAAAGCTGTTAACTTGACCGTCGGGTGCGGTTTGAGTTAGCAGTTGGCCGCGCGCGTTGTAGGTATAAGTTGTTTTTAAGCCGTCGGTATCGGTACTCTCAATTAAGTTGCCGCGACTGTCGTATTTAGCTGCGGTTTTCAAACCTGTGGGCGAGACGATTGAAGTGGCGCGACCTTGGCTGTCGTAAGTCATCCGAGTGATGAAACCACCTTCATCTTCAATTGTCAAAAGGTTTCTGCGATTGTCGTAAGTGAGTTTAGTCGTAACTCCATCGCCATCGGTTTCAGTCAGTAGATTGTTATCAGTGTCGTAAGTCCTGTCAATCCGCTTCCCTAATGGGTCAATCTCAGTTAAAACATTTCCCCTTACATCGTAAATGTAAGTAGTTTCCTTCCCAAAAACATCCTTAACCTTCTGAAGCGAATTATTCGGATCGTAAATCAATTCCACCGCCGAACCATTCGCATCAACCATCTGTTTGAGGCGACCTTTCTCATCATACTCAGTCTTCACCCCACTCCGTCCCAACGGGTCAATAACCTCAGTCAAAAAGTGCGGTCTGTCTGCATCTTCATACTTAAACTGAGTCCGATTATTCTCCCTATCCTTAACAGCAATCAAATCCCCTTTCGCATCATATTCATACTTAACCTTCTGACCATCCGGGTCAACAACACCGACAATCCTCCCCGCAGCATCCCTCTCAAAAACCACCGACTTCCCAGTCGAACTCACAATCCCCGCATCCGAAAAACTCAACTTATTCCCATTACTATCAGTAGCAGTCAGCAAATCCCCAGACTTCGCATCAATCTCGTAAACCAATCCCTCTTGGGTAGTCAGAATATAAACACCACCAAAAGCAGCATTTTCAGGATTAAAGGGCTGTGCGTTCACCCCATAATACCCGTTCTCATTCCTGACCAAATTCGCATCCTTCACCGTCAAAGTCATCGTCGAACCCTTCTGAGACTCAAACGCAGGTTTGTACATCGCAGCCCCCGGCCCCATCGCCCCCAAATACTGATTCAAATGGTGCGGAGTCGGCTTAAAAGTAAAGGTTTCCCGCTTACCACCCGGTAAGGTAATAAACACCTTAGTCTTGCTATCAAAAGGAACAGTATTAATTCCCAACTCCTCATAAGTCGGATCGGGTTTTAGCGAAGTCTTCAAATCAGTATCCCGGAATTCCATCCGCCAGCCGTAGCCGAAATCATCTGTGGCATTAGCATTCAAAGAATCGTAAGTTCGAGTCACGCTAATCGGAATTCCAGCAACAGGAACAGATAAATCAGTAAAGGATAACCGGAAATTACCCAACTTCAAATCACCCGCAACATTCACGGTTCTTTCAGTAGTAGAACCGTTACCGTTAGCATCGAATGCAGTGAATTTCAGAACGTAAGCGCCGTTAGCTAAAACAGTCGGGTCGAAGGTAGCAACCGTGCCGTTAGTAACATTAGCAGTTCCCCGATAAACTTCCTTAAAATTATTGCTGCCGACGGGAGCCATTTCCAACGTATAGTATTGCAAATTGCTGTCAGAAATTGTGCCGATGATGTTGACAGGTGCCGTAATTTCTGCATCGGATTCTAAATTGATGGTGAGAGTTGGAGCGCCGACATCGTTGGGGTCAATTGCGTTGACAGGTAAAGTGGCAGTTCCTACATTTCCCGCACTATCTTTTGCAGTAGCCACTGCCGTCAAAGTAGTTAAATTATTTAACTTGACAGTTGCTTTGCCTTGTGCGTCGATAACAACCGGAGTGCCGTTAATTGTCAGACCTAAAGATTCGACTTTGACGTTATCTACAGCATTGACGGTGAAGGTGACAGAATCTCCGAGATTAGCGGTATTGTTGCTAGCAATCAGATTGACTTTAGGGGCAACAGTATCGGCAACTACACTTAAATTGTAGGAAACAGTAACGCTTTCCCCAAAAGCATCGGTAACTCGAATTTCCACCGGATTGTTGCCGATATTCGCAGCAGTCGGCTGCCAGCTAATCCGCCCGAATTCATCAACAGTCATGCCCGAAGGAGACTGAACTAAAGTATAAGCCTGCAAATCTCCATTAGCGTCAGCAGCCCGCAAATTGTAGCGGTAACTTTGACCCGGTGAAGCCGATTGAGGCGGTATTTGGGGAACAACCGCTGCTGAATTAGCCCTGGAAATTAACTCAAAACCCTGCGCCGCACCCGTACCGGAATTATCAACAGCCCCAACGACAACTTGATGGTTTCCAGCAGTCGGATTGTTCCAAGTAACAACACCAGTAGCCGAATTAATTGTCATCCCCGGAGGAGATTGCAATAATTGATATTGCGAGATAGTACCGTCAGCATCAGTCGCTTGTACCTGATAGCTGTAAGCCCGTCCCGGTGAAGCTGTAAATACAGGTGTAGAAGTGATGGCGGGAGGCAGATTTATGGCATCAGTTCCCACATTCACCATAAAAGTTTGAGTAGCAATTGCCCCCTGCTTATCAGTCACCGCAACTTCCACAGAATGCTGCCCGATAGAATTCGCATTCGGAGTCCATTGAATCCTGCCGTTGCTGTCAATTGCCATACCGACAGGATAGCTGACTAAACTGAAAGTCAGCGGGTCATTTTCCAAATCAGAGGCCGCAACTGCATAACTATAAACTTGTCCTGTTGCAGCTTTAGTAGGAGGATTAGAAACAATAGTAGGTGGCGTATTAATTGCCCTGACAGCCAGACTGAATTCTTGAATGGCATAACCGCCGTTGCCGTCAATTACCCGTACAGAAATGGTATGTTCGCCAATTTGTTCGGCATTCGGCTGCCAGCGTAAAGAACCAGATTGGGGGTCAACAATCATCCCCGAAGGTGCTTTGTCCAAACTCCACAGCAACCTGTCTCCATCTGCATCGCTGCCTGCCAAATTGTATTGATAAAGCCGCGAGATATTCGTAACTTGTTCTGCGGGAGTAGAATCGATACTCGGCGCGCGATTGTTGGCAATATTATCGGCTGTTAGATTGAATGTTTGAGTGGCAGTTCCTCCTAAACCGTCGCTAACTCTGACGGTTATTGGATATGTGCCCTGCTGGGAGACTCCGGGAGTCCAACTGATAAGTCCTTCTTGGAATGTCATGCCGGCGGGTGTCGAAGCTGGCGTTGCAAATGCCATGCCGGAGGGCGGATTTACTAGAGTATATGTTAAGGGGTTGCCGTCTGGGTCAGTGGCTGCTACTTGATAGAAATAAGTCTTGCCCAAACGGGTATTTGTCCGGGGAGTTGAGGTGATGGATGGTGCTCGATTGGGGGCGGCTGGGCTGACGGTTAATTCTAGTCTTTGGAATGCTTCTCCTCCTTTGTTGTCGGTGGCTTTGATGAGGATTTCCCAAGGTTCGACTTCGCCGGCGTAAACCCAATTGAATGCGCCTCCTTGCTGTGTGGTTGTGGGAGTCCAATTTACTACTCCGGTGGTGGGGTTGATTGTGGCGTTGGTGGGGGTAACTGGTTTGCTGGAATTGGGAATTATGGAGTAGGTAATTGTATCTCCATCTAAATCTACGGCTTTGGCTTGATATTGGAATGGTTGGTTGACGGCGGGATTGATGTTTTGTGGCAGTTGCGAAGTGAAAACGGGGGCGTTGTTTCCGGGGGTAACTTCGATTTTGAAGGCTTGTAAGTCGGTGCCGCCTCTGCCGTCATTCACTCTGACAATGATATCGTGAGTTCCGACAGAATTGAGTGGAGGACGCCAAGATATGGTACCGTTTGGGGCAATTGCCATGCCTTTTGGTGCCAGTACCAATTCAAAGGTTAAGTCGTCGTTGTTTAAGTCAGTTGCAGTTGTTCTGTAGACTAATCTTTCTCCTGCTTTGACTGTTGTTGGCGGCGTACTGGTAAATTCGGGGTCGGTATTGGGGCCTGCTAATTTTGAATTTGTTGCTGCAAAATCTACTCCAAACTTTGTATTGTTAGCCGTAACTGTGACTTCTTGATAAATGGGGTTGGTTGGATTGGTTTGAGTCCATCCGGGTTGTAATTGCGAGACGATGCGGTAGTTACCGGGGGCGAGAGTGAAAGAATAATTGCCACTAGCGTCGCTGTAGGTGAAGGGTTCGTTGGTATTTTGGATGCCGTCGCGGTTAGTGTCAACGTAAACCAACCAATTTTCCATTCCCGGTTCGTTGTCGGTCGGTTTACCTAAACCTCGGACTACCATTAAGTTGCTGAAACCGGACCATGCGTTAAACAGTAAGTCTCCCGTAACGGGGTCGGTAACTGCGCCCCAGGCGCCGCCGTAGCCCGTGATGAAAGGAGTCCGGGTTGAAGGAATCGGGTTGCCGTCGCTATCTAAGTCGTAGGCGTAGATGCCACCAGCATTCCATTCTGCCATCAGCAAACCTTCACCGCTGTCGAAATTAGGTGCGGTGACAGGCATATAAACGAACGCACCCGGGCCCGCACCTGCGGTTGTTTCAGGTTGTCCGGGGGGATTGATGGTGTAGCGGGGCGTGCCGTCGGGGAAAGTACCGTTGGGCCCGTAGGTGAGGGTGTAGAATCCGTTGCTGGGGTAGGCACCAGTGGCTTTGAGTTGCCCCTCTCCGGGAAACCCTTCGGGAACGAAAGTCAAGCCGCCCATAGCCCAGGGATACCCACCGCTGGGGGCGCCGCCCGGTTTGATGGAATAGATGCCCGAAGGTTTCCACAAGTTGGCTAAGAGTACGTTGTCGGGGGTATAGACCAAACCCGCGTCGCTGTAGGGGGAATCGGCAAAGTAATTGGCAGTGTAGGGCGTTTCTGCCTCGCCGTCATCGTCTAAGCCGATGATATGACCGTTTTCTCCCCGCACTACCTTGACTTCATACAGGGCACCACCGCCAGATGCTGCACCGCCACCCAACAGCAAGGTATTTGGGTCAACAGTACCGTCGGGGTTGCGTTTGAAGGTCATTGCCCCCAAGATGCCCGGTACGCCGTCCGGTCGATTTAAGTCGTAGGCGGCGTAGTTGTCTGCAAAGCGATCGCCCACTACTACCCGATTGTCTGGAGTCATGTTACCCGGATTGGTAACGCGGCGATCGCCCGTACCGTCCGCATCCAAGTACACGCTGCCTTTAACCGTGCCGGGGACGGCGTTGCTGATATTGATGTCAAAACTTTGGACATCCACTCCACCGCGACCGTCTTCCACCCGTACCCTCACTTTGTGAGGATTGCCCGGTGCAGAGGCAGAGGGCGTCGCCCAAATAATCCTGCCTGTTTCCGACTCGATAATCATCCCGCTGGGCGCATCTTCCAGCAAATAAGTGAGATTATCCCCGTCGGCGTCGGCAGCGCTGGTGCGGTATATATAGCGAGTGCTTGTATAACCGGAAGTAACGGGCGGAGTATTGAAAGTCGGGCTGCTGTTTCCAGGTTCCGGCCCCACCTGCACTCGGAAATCCTGTTGGGCGACACCGCCCTTGCCATCAGAGGTTTCCAAAACCACGCGATAAGCGCCCAATTCCTCGCCAACAGCACCGCTAGTCTCGCCGTCACCGGGAGTGACGACAGCAGGCATCGCTTTCCCCGACAAAGCTTGGAAACTGTAGGCGGAAGGCGTGTTGGAGTTGTTGCCAAACACCGCCAGAACGTACTCCCCATCGACGGGCAGCACCACATCTTGGTCTGTACTGATGCTGTTCCAGCCAAAAACAGTCCTTGTCACATCCCCCTTCTGGTGTCCCGGCTGGTAAAGCACCCAATTAGCATTACCTCCGGTTAGCGAGTCAAAGAAAATCTGCTGACCCTCCGTTCCAGTGAATTTATAAAGCTGAGTGGGGTTTCCAGGCTCCAAGGTAGCGCTGGTGCGCTGGTTCAATTGCAGTTCGGCAGCATTCGCAACATCCAGCACGCGGAAGCGAAAATCGGCAGGAGCATCTTGTTCCCCAGTAACTAACAAATTGTAAGTACCCGCTTCGGTCAAAGTATAAGGACCGGCATCGCCGGCTGACTGCGGACGCCACCAACCATCGTTGAAAAATATCGTGTCGCCACTCGGGCTGACCAAGCGGGCATTCACAGACTCTGCCCCGAGTGGCGGAATCAAGCCGTCGTAAAAGATTGTTTGACCGGGGGTACCCGTAAAGCTGTAGACCTCAGCGGAGCGGCCCAGTTCGAGAGTCTTGCTAACCGTCACGCCCATTTGGATGGAATTTTCGCTGTCGCGCGGATTGGGAGTGACGGAGGGCAACTCTAGAATCTGGTAGCGGTAGTCGCCGGTGCTGGTGGGATTGCTGCCCCGCACCTCCACCGTGTAAGTCCCCGTTTGCTGCAACTGAATGAAGGGAGGATTCGAGTCGCTGCTGGCGTTGATCGAGAAGACTTGGGTGCCGTTTGGATCGAGCAGCCTGACATTAACCGCGTCATTATCTACGTCCTGGCTGTCGAAATAAATGCGAGTCCCCGCGCTTGCTGTGAAAGTGTGGTTGACAACCTGTCCCGCTGCAATATTTCCACTTTGCACGGTGCCGAGTCCGGTCGTTGCCACGAGTGTCAGTGTAGAATCCGTTACCGTAAAGTTGTAGTCAACAGGAGTTGCGCTGTTGCCACGAACGGCTAAGACGTACTCCCCATTTGTCGGCAGCATCAAGTTAAAGTCAGACCCAGACACGCCAGTTTGAGGAACCACTTGGTTGTTTGGTCCGTAGACTATCCAGCTAGCGCTGCTGCCAAAAGGCACAGCCGCATCAAAATTCAGCCTTTGTCCCGCCGTACCCGTAAATTTATACAACTCGGTTTCATTGCCCGGTTCGAGCCTGCTTGGGGTCGGGGTTGCCACAGGTAGAGGAGTTGATGCTGCCACATCCTGCAAGCGGAAGTTGTAACTACCTGTCGCACTATTGTCCCCATCCACAATCAAACGGTAAGTTCCCGACTCGGTAAGAGTTGCCGGTGTCCAGTCGGCATTGGCTGCAATCCAGTTGCCAGTTGGGCTGGCTGCGTTCCAGGTATTGTTGGTAAATTCAGCACCGCTGGGACTAATCAATTTAGCGCGGATGCCACTGCTGGCACCTTGACTGTCGAAATATACCCGCTGTCCCGGAGTTCCCGCGAAAGTATATTCGTTTTTTTCCCCAACTTCCCCAATAGTCCCCGATACGGTACTGCCCAGGGACAAGGCAGTGGGAGTAGCGATGGGAGGGGTAGCAACTTTAAAACTGTAGTTGGCGGAAGTCGCGGAATTGTTTTGAAGGGCAAGGACGTAAGTACCGGGAATTGTCGGCGTTATTTCAAAATCAGAACCAGTCCACCCCGCAGTTGGGATAGGCTTGTTGTCCGGCCCGTAAAGTACCCAGCTAACGCCACTGCCAGTGCTAGCTGCTAAATCGAAATAAAGTGGTTGCCCGACAGCGGGTTTGAATTGGTAGAAATCTATCTTCGTTCCCGGCGCGAGGGTATTGGAAATATCGGCATCCAGATTTAAAAGCGGTACTGCTTGCGGGTCTTCCACATCTACCAAGCGGAAACTGTAATTGCCAGTCGTATTGTCAGTGCCATCGATGACTAAGTGGTACTCGCCTGCCTCCCGCAGAAACATAGGGGCGGTCATGTCAGCATCCAAGCGGCCGTCCCACGTCGGCACGATAGTGCGCCACCAATACTCGTTGATACTGGGGCTGTTGGGGTCGTTGAGTACCGTATCCGTAGGATGGCTGGGAGAGAACAGCTTAACAGTGAAGTTGCTGTCACCTGCGATGCGGTCAAAGAACAGTCGCTGACCGGGCTTGCTCTTAAACTTATAGATATCTCGTTCCCCTGGTTCGCTGATACTGCTTGTGATGGTCGAACTCAAAGTGAGAGGGAGTACAGTTGTTTCCGGTGTCACCACCTTAAATTGGTAACTCTCTGGGGCGGTAATGTTAGTGTTGCCACCAATTACCAAGGTGTAAGTGCCGTTACCGGGCAACTTGACTTCCAAATCCGGCCCCGGCACGCCAGAGATCGAATCGATTTTCTGGTTGCCCGGGCCGTAAAGTTCCCACTTCGTGCCATTGCTAGGGTTCCAGTTGCCTGCTAAGTCAAAATATAAGTGTTGCCCTTCGGTTCCTTGAAACCGATAAACTTGCCGCTCTTGGGCATTAGCTAAAATACCCGACAGGTTTTGGTCTAAGGGTAAGTTGAAGACGCTGGGATGGTTGGTGCTGGCAGTGTCGAGGAGGCGGAAACTGTAGTTGCCCGTACTTCTCCAATCCCCATCAATTTCAACTCGATAAGCACCTGCCTCTTCTAGGGTTATTGGTGACTGTTCTGCTATCGCTTGCTGTTCGTAAATCTTTTTGCCACTGGGACTGAAAATTTTCGTCCTCAAAGAAGGGTTATTAGCAACCAGGCTATCTACGACTAACTGCTGACCTACCTCCCCTGTGAAAGTGTAGCTATCCAATTCTCCCATTTTCCCAATGGAACCCGTTACCACGTTCCCTAATTGGATGGAAGTCGTGGTGCGATCGCTCGTGACAATTTGGAATGGGTAATTGGCGCTGTTGGGATTGTTCGCATTGTTGAGAGCTATGATGTACGTGCCGTCGCTCGGCAAGGTTAATTCTGCATCCCCTCCCCCATAAGGTTTCAGGGTGTTGTTGGTAGGTCCGTAAGCACCCCAGCTCATGCCGCTGTTCGAGGTGATGCCACCCGGTCCGTAAAGCGTCCAGCCACCGCCACTACTGTTCAAAAAGTAGACGTTTTGCCCCGCCGTGCCTGTAAACTGCAACAACCGCGTTTCGTTGGCTCCCACAGTCCAAGTTTGAGCGGGGGCGTCCAGCGCGATCGGGGAAGCTGCTCCTGCATCGAGGAAGCGGAAGCTGTAGGAGCCTGTTTTGTTTGCCTCTGGGGATGTAGTAGGGGCATCGACTTTAACCCGGTAAGTACCAGTTTCCGACAGCGCGAACAAATCTCGGTCTTGAGAGGTAGGTACGCCGGTCAATATCTCCACTCCGCTGGGGCTTGTGAGCCACAGGCTTTTGTAACCGCTATCTGCAATACCGTCGAAGAACAGCCGCTGGCCTGCGGTTCCATTAAAAGTGTAAATGTCTTGTTCCCCAGGCGAGCCGATCGTACTGTTAACTGGGGTTGAAGTGCCAATAGGAAGCGATGCTACAGGCATTGTCGGTGTCACGACTTGGAATTTGTAGGAAGCCGGACTGCCGCCCAGTCCTTGCAAAGCTAACAGGTACTCGCCATCACCCGGCAGAGCTAACTCAAAGTCGCTAAGTGCTTGCGTTCTGTTAATAACAGTCTGTCCCCCCGGTCCGTAGAGGGTCCAGGTATTAGACCAGGAACCATCTAAGGCGTCAAAGTACAAATACTGGCCTGCTTGCCCGTTAAAGCGGTACAAGTCGGTCTCAAAGGGGCTGGGGGCAAAGGTACTTTCAACATCTGCATTCAGATTGAAGGTAGCGGCGCTCGTTCTGTCGAGGAGGCGGAAGCTGACATTGGCGGTTGGTGTTGCTTGGTCGTTAGACACCAGCAAGTAGTGAGTGCCACTTTCGGTTAAGGTGTCGAGCCTATCTGTTGCGTAGTTTGCCCAATATTCTGCTGCTGTAAAGTTAGCGATTTGGCGACCACTGGGGGAAATTAACTTAAGCGAGACACCTGGGTTGTTGGTCAGCCCGTCGTAATACAGCTTTTGACCCACCGCACCATCAAACTTGTAAGCAGTCGTTCCCCAAGCCGGGATTGACGGGATGCTCGCAGTCGCATTCAAATTCAGCGCTGAGGATGCAGCCAAATCGAGCAAGGAGTAACCGTAGTCGCCAGTTCCCTGTACCCGCAACGTGTAGGTTCCCGTTTGCTGCAACTGAATCGGGACTGAAGAATCCCAGCTAGCGCTGGAGCCATTGAGGGCAGAGACAGGAGAGCCGTTACGGTCGAGCAGCGTGACGGAGACAGCATCGTTATCCACATCCAGGCTGTCGAAGTAAACTAACGTACCCGCGCTGGCAGTAAAAGTTTGGTTGACCGGGGTTCCTGGCGAAACCGTACCGGTGCGCGTTATCCCTAAACCTGAGCTTGCCACTGGCTCTGAGGTGATATTGTTCGCGGAAATGTTGTAACTGACGTTGCTGCCCGATGTGTTCTGCAACGCTAGGGTGTAAGCACCTGTAACCGGCAGCAACACTTCAAAATCGCTGCTTAATGAAGAGCCACCTATCTGTGACAAAAAGTTGGGAAAACCGGGAGCGTGTAGCGCCCAGTTTGCACCGGATGCCGCAGGTGACAAGCTGTCAAATAGTATTCGCCCTCCTGCCGTACCGTTGATTTGATACAGTAATGCTTCGTTTGGAGGCAAGCTGCCTGGGGTTGCCGTCCCCAATGGCAAGATTGGGGCTGCTGTCGCATCTGCCAGGCGGAAACTGTAGCTGCCTAAAACATCATTATTGCCATCAATTGTCAAGCGGTAAGTGCCACTTTCGGTGAGAGTATTGGACAGACCGTCAGCACCCGTATTGCCGCTGAAGATTTCCAGACCGCTGGGGCTGATGATTTTAGCCGTGATGTTGCCGTTGCCGAGTTGGGGGTCAAAGTACAGTCGCTGTCCGACGCTGCCCGTGAAGGTGTAAACATCCTGCTCTCCCGGTTTGCTGATGTTTGCACTGTTGACAGAACCCAAGGTAATGGCAGTGGGGTTGGCAGTCGAGAAGAAGGGTTGAATGCTGTAGTTGATAGGTGCGGCGATGCCATTGCCACCTGGCGCTGGGGTGCCATCGCCACGCAAAACTATGTAGTACGTTCCGCTTCCCGGCAGCACTGTCTCTATGTCGCTCCAAAGGTAATTGGAACTCACTAACTGGTTGCCCGGCCCGTAAAGCAGCCAACCGCCGGGAGACGAGGAAAGGAGGGTGTCCAAATACAGGTGATCGCCCTCCGTGCCTGTAAACTGGTAAATATCCGTCTCCGACCCCGGATTCAAAGTACCGTTGGTAGGAGCATTCAGGCTCAATGTCGGTGCTGTTGTTAAGGAGAGCAGCCGTACGTTGTAATTTTCTGTGGATTCGACGTTCCCGTCTACAATCAGCCGATAATTTCCAGCTTCAGGGAGAATATATGGGATAGTTCTCGCCCAGTCCCCGGATGCAGGCGTATTAAAGACTTCAATGCCGCTGGGACTGACTAATCTCACGTAAGTGTTAGGTGTCTCTACCAAGGTATCTAGCAGCAGTCGCTGGTTGGCGCTGCCACTGAAGGTGTAGACATCCCTTTCTCCTTTTTCGCTGATGCTGCCAGATACGCTGAAGTTGCCCCATGTATCTGGTGTCAGGGTTCCCCCAGATAGAGTTTGGGGGGTAATTACCCGGAATTTGTAATCCACAGGAGTAGCGTTGCGCCCCTGGACTGCCAGCAGGTAGCTACCCGCTGACGGCAGCACAACTTCAAAATCGCCGCCTAAACCGCTAGGGTTGTTACCAGCGTAAGTGTTGGGGCCACCAAAAGTTGTCTTGCTGTCCGTAGCAATCGCCTGATTGCCTGGGCCGTAAAGCGTCCAGTTTGCCCACCCCGGATTGATATCTGAATCGAGATAAAGGCGCTGACTGGCGTCCCCAGTAAAGGAATAAAAGTGCGTTTCAAAACCGGGACTTAACTGTCCGGTGACATCAGTATCCTTGTCAATGGGCGTGGCATTACCCACATCCAGCAAGCTGAAGCTGTAATTGCCCGTGCTTTCCCATTGACCGTCAATCTCTAAGCGGTAAGTCCCTGTCTCGTCGATCGTAAATGGCTCCGTATCAGAACCCAAGCCGATGCTGTTAAGCACGGGCACGATCGCACCACTAGGACTGACCAGTTTGACCCAGGCATTTACTTGGTTCGAGCTCGACAAGTAATCGAAGTAAAGGCGCTGTCCTTTCGTACCTTCAAAAGTATAGGTATCCCGTTCGCCTTTTTCGGTAATGGCGGCACTGACGGTGTTGGGGTTGGTGTTGCTACCCAACTGTAGCGGATAAGTAATCGTGTCCGGTGTAACAATTCGGAAGGTATAAGAAGTGCTGCCGAAAAAGGGCGCGCTCCCCCGCAGAACTAGGGTATACTCGCTGTCGCTGGGCAAGACTATCTCGTTATCCTGCCAGCCTACGTACCAAGGGCTTACTTGTTTGCCGTCAACCCAGGAGCTTACCTGCCTGCCCTCCCCATCGTATAGTACCCAGTTCAGGTTGGAGTTGGTGCTGAGTTGGTCAAAGTACAGCCTTTGTCCCTTGAAGCCGTTGAAGCGGTATGCGTCGTCTTCAGAACCGGGACTCAGCAGACCGGTCACGTTTCTATCGAAAGGTGCGACGGGTGTTTCTTCCATGTCAATCAAGCTGAAGCCGTAATCCCCGGGATCTCCCCCAATGACCAGGCGATAGTTGCCCGTTTCTGTTAGGTTGACTGGAGGTCTTGGATAGCTTGTATCGATCGGGCTTGTAGTGCTGTCAAGTACCAGCAAGCCGCTGGGGCTGTACAGCTTTAATGTTTGAGTCCCACTCCCTCTGAGAGCATCGTAGTACACCCGCTGACCTTCGAGGGCGCTGAAGGTGTAGGTGTCTCGTTCTCCTGGAGCGCTAATTCGTCCCAGTACGGTGTCGCCGAATACTCTGGCTGCTGGCGGCGTCCACTGAACCAGCCCCGTTTCCGCGTTGACGGTCATGCCGTCGGGTCCGAGTACCAGGTTGTAGGTTAAGGTATCGGAGTCCGGGTCTGCGGCGTCGCTGTTGTAGCGGTAGGGTGTATTGACGGCCGCATCGACAACTGGCGTCGAAGTGAAAATCGGCGGCCGGTTCGGCGGCTGGGTGACTGCCGACAAAGTGTAAGTCAGCTTAGTAATCCCTCCCTTCCCATCATCAGCCCGCACCGTCACCGCGTGATTGCCGATATCTCCCGCCGCCGGATTCCAAGTAACAATTCCGGTTTCGGCATCTATCTCCATCCCCTGCGGTTTTTCTAACAGCGAATAGGTAATTGCATCCCCTTCCGGGTCAACTGCCGTTGCTGAATAAACGTAAGCTTTCCCGATTACCGCTTCCGCATCCGGAGTTCCCAAAAACTGAGGCGGCTGGTTCAATTCGCTCAAAAATACTAAATCGTAACTGAACCGAACTCCAGAAGGATTGTGAAATTTTAAAGTGCCCGGCAGCGTCGTTTCTCCCGCTGCTAACAAACCGTCTCCTACCAGCGGGGTAAAATCGTAATAAACAGTTCCATCCGGCGCAATTCCCGCCGCATCCAACAGTTTGACTCTCGGGTCGCTAATGTTAGTTACCCCCACCAACAACCTATCGCGCAGCGGCGAAGAGCCGGTATTTTTTAACGCTAAATCGGCGTGCAGAACTTTGGTTGTAGAGTTGAAAGATGTCTGCCCGTATAGAGTTTCCACGCTGCCGGAAACGTCCTTTATTGTCGCAAAATCGATCGGGCTGCTGTTGGGAACGATTGCGGAGGGCGTTGTCGGGATTGGTGGCGGTGTCGCACCCGGTTGGACGACAATCGAGGTGATGCCGACTTTGGTTGCTGTATCGCTATCGTTGTTGACCAGCCTCACTTGCAGGGTAGCGGTCGTTCCTGGCGCGATTTGTGACAAATCTATGCTAATCTTGGAACCGTTGAAAGTTACGCCCGGTGCCAGTTGGGCTGACCGACCTTCGGTAATGTTAAATAGAGCGTTTTTGCTAGCAGCAATAGTACCCGTTAGCGGCTTGCCCGTCGTCTTGTCCACCAGCGATATTTCCAGGGCGTCGTTAATCGATTTTTGGTCGGTATCTGAAATATCGAAATTGAGGCCGGCAATGCCGATATCGAGAGTTGAAGGAATTGTCGGGATGGGTAAGTCGCGCAAAAAAGTGTTAGCAAATGCCGTTCCTTCCTCCAACCAAATCGTATTTTCATTTGGCTCTGTCGGCGACACCAAACCGTTAGCATATTCGATAATTTGCTGCCCCAGCGGTGTAGTCCGCCATTCTTTATTCGGGTTGATTAATTGGTCTAGGGGCGGTGCGTTCCCCGTCGCTCCGAGTACCGTAAATATAATATCGTTATAGTCGCCGTCTGAGTTGGCTGCTGAGGTATCTTCCAGGGCGAAGGTGTTCCCAGTTCCGGTTGCATCGGCGATCGGCAGCACGTATGATGTATTGTTGGGATTGGCTCCAGCAACACTGAACAAGGGACGGAGTTCGGGAAATAAATCCCACAACCACGAGAATTGCAGCGATGACTGTACCGTGCCGCTGGGTACGAACATGACAGCAAAAGTATCTCCTGGTGTCATGTTGAAGGTTTTGATGCCCTGATATTCTCCTGCACCAAAATCGCCTTCAGAGGGCATCGCACCGGTGAATTTGGCCCCTTCCGTACTATCGTGGATGACGATATGTCCTTCCGTTGAATTAGTGAGAACTCTCCTGGCTGCTTCAGCGATGAATTCTGGGCTACCAGGCGTCAGCGATTCCATTCCTGTCAGGCTGAAAATGCCAAGTTCGCCTTCATAGTAGCCACCGTCAAATTGATAATCAATTTTGACTTGTCCGCTGGCATTTTCTACAACAAAAGTGCCTGGATTAAGCGAGCTGGCTGTTGCTGCAATTGAGAGATTTGTTGGGAGATTAGTATTGTTTTGGAGGTCGCCGATTCGCTGCGTAGCATTAGGTTGATTGTCTGCAATATCTAAAAATCCAGCAGATTTTTCAGCGCTGTTATCTATTTCTTTTGGTAATTCGTCAGTATTCTTATCGACAAGCAAATCAGTTTTTGCAGGAGATTGCGGAGCGGCGGGTATGGAAATTACCTGAGTTGATGCGGTTGATGGAGCAGCAGTATCATTGATTGCATCATCAGATGATACGGGTAATTGAGAAATGCCATTAGTTCCGATTGTTTCAGTTTTTATTAATTCAGCAACTGCTGGTTGGCTGACAATAGGTTCTGGTGGTGCTGGCGGTTTAATTTCTAAATTAAGTTCATTAACGCTAGCGCTAGGTGTCTTTTGGTTGGGGGTTGTTTGTTTTGTTTGTGGTGATTCTGTAGTTGGGGATTGACCAGCAGTAGGCGTTTCTATTGGTAATGTTTCTTTGTTATCTAATTTATTAACTGTTGCTGTTTGTGGTGTTTCTTTGCGATCCGATTTATCAATAGCTAGTGTTTCTGTTGGTAACTGTTCTTTGCTATCTGATTTATCAACAGCTAGTTTTTCTGTTGGTAACGTTTCTTTGTAATCTGATTTGTCAATTGTTGATGTTGCTGTTGGTGACGTTTCTTTGTTATCTGATTTATCAACAGCTAGTTTTTCTGTTGGTAACGTTTCTTTGTTATCTAATTTATTAACTGTTGCGGTTGTTTGTGATTCTTGGTTATCGAATTTACCAACTGCTGATATTACCGTTGGTGACGATTCTTGATTATCGGATTTACCAACTGTTGATGTTACCGTTGGTGATGATTCTTGATTATCGGGTTTACCAATTTCTTGATTATCGGGTTTACCAATTGCTGATGTTGGTGACGATTCTTGATTATCGGGTTTACCAACTGTTGATGTTACCGTTGGTGACGATTCTTGATTTGTAGATTTGCTGACAGTTAGTATTTCTGTTCGTGGCAATTCCTTGCTGTCTGAGTTGGCGATTTTTGTTGCTGATGGTTGAAGTGTTTGACTGTCTGAATCGGTAACTGTTGTTGCTGTTGTTGCTGGTAATTCTTTGGAATCTGGGCTAGTAACAGTTTCTGTTTTTGTTTCCGGGCTTTGACTATCTGAATTGGCAACAATTTCTGTTTTTGTTTCAGATTTTTGACTGTCTGAATTAGCGACAGCTTCTGTTTTTATTTCAGATTTTTTACTGTCAGGGTTAGCGACGGTTTCTGTTTTTGTTTCAGGTTTTTGACTGTCTGAATTAGCGACGGCTTCTGTTTTCGTTTCAGGTTTTTGACTGTTTGAGTCAGTAACTTTTGTTGCTGCTGTTATTTGAGGTTTTTGTTTGTCTATATCGGCAGTTGTTAATGGTGTTTTTTCCGGTGATTTGTCGCCAGAATTAGTAGCAGTTGATTCTGCTGTAGATTTGGTTGCTGATTTATCCGATTCACCCTTCAATTTCTGAACCAACAAATTGTGGATTGAGGCAGATTTGGAGTCAACTAATTGGTTGAGGGGAATGATTTTAGATGTAGCACCCGTGACTCTAAATGTGATATCATCGTAATCGCGATCGCTTCCTTGAATCAGCCCCATGTCTTCCATGACAAAGAGTTTGCCTTCGCCCGTAATGTCGGCAATTTGACCGATACTAAGGCCGTCGCTGGGATTGTCTGTAGCTATTGAAAATAGAGGTTGTTTGTCGCCACCGATTGCGGGATTGTCGTATACTTGTTGTACTCTTCCGTTGGGTACTAGCATGAAAAAGAATTTGTCCCCAGGCGTCATGGCAAATGTTTTTGTGCCAAGATATTGTCCTGAATTGACGTTTTCTGGGTTGTTAGGAGCGGTGTAATATGCTCCTTCTAAATCGTCAGAAATTGCGATGTAACCTAATGTCGAGTTGCTTAAAGCTCTGCTGGCTGCTTCTTTGATAAATGCTAAGGAACCTGGAACAAATTTCTCCATTCCGAGTAGGCTGACGATGGCTAACTGTCCGGTATACCAACCTCCATCTGATGTGAATTCTATGCCGACTATTCCTTTTTCATCAACTAGGAATGCGTTTGAGTCAAAGTTGATGTTGGTTGCTGGCGTTGAGGTTTTCTTCCATTCTAGATTAGTGGTGGTATCTAAATTATTGGCTGTAGAGTTTTGGGTAAGTAAGGTTTTATTTGATTCTGATTTATCAGTCGCTGATGCAGTCGCAGGTTCTGTTTTATTAGTTTCTGATTTGTCGGTGGTTACAGTAGCAGGTGCTGTTTTATTTGACTCTAAATTATCCGTTGTAGCTGCGGTAACAGGTAATGTTTTGTTGGTTTCTGATTTATCAGTTGTTGATGCAGTCGCTGGTTGTGTTTTGTCAGGTTCTGATTTGTCGGTTGTTGATGCAGTTGCAGGTGCTGTTTTGTTAGGTTCTGACTTGTCGGTTGTTGATACAGTTGCAGGTGATAGTTTATTTGATTCCGACTCACTTTTAAGGGTGGTTCCTGACGACAAAGGTGTTTTGTTATCTTCTGCTTTTGAAGTTGTTTCAGTGGTGGCGGCTAAGGGTGTTTTGCCCAAAGCTTTTTCGCTCGTTGTGGATGCAGTTACAACGGGTAATGTTGAGTTTTTTTCTGTTTCGGGTTTTGTGGATGCGGCTGGGGATAATTGTGTTTGATTTTCCGGTGCTTTATCGGAAGTAGCTGTTGTGGCTGTCGTGGTTTTATTTAGTTCTGAGTTACCGATTGATGAGTTAATTGCAGGTGCGTTAGTCGCAGATTTACTCAAATCATCAGTCGAGTTATTTGAAGTAATTCGATTCGGGTTGGTTAGGGGGTCTCCTACGTCTGAGTCGAGTTTACCAATTAGGGGGTCAACTTCAGAATTTGTTGCATCCTTAAGGGTACTGTTTGTTTTGGTCGCACTGCTACTGCTGTTGGCAGTAGGTATGCTTTTGGTATCAGAGGCTTTGTTAACAATAAAAGCATCAGCCTCTGCTCGACTAAATTCATCTTTTGGCTTGTTTGTAGTTTCTATTAAGTTAAGTTGTTCCGCACGAGCCACAGAGTCGTCTGTTTGATATAATAAAGGTTTATTAGTTGGAATTACCGGCAAAATTGATGGCAAATTCGGGGCGATTCCTGGAATAAAGGATTCTTGTTCTTCTAACGGTTCTCCAATCGGGCTTGGTAAAGGCATTCTTCGCACTCCTTCTTAGATACTTGCATAGCTGTTGCTTGCTGTTTGGGTCAACTGCAAGCGGACTATTTTTGATGGTTCTTTACTGTTCTACAGCAGGTTCCAGGTACGTGAGGTACATAGCAGAGATAGAGGACACGGCGCCGTGCCGTTTCCCTACGGCGATCGATCGGTTGACCGGTGTACTTCATAAACGTGGAATCTGCTGTATCTTGGGACTTATGTGCCAATTGGCTTGACACAATACCTATAGCAATAAGGTGCAGCACAAGTACCCAAAGCATGGGGTTTGTACTCCATTCCTGTTAATGCAGTCTCGGACGGATGCAAAAGTGGTTTGACACAATATCCATAGCAATAAGGTGCATCGTCAGCACTTTAAGCATGGATTTGTGTTCCATTTCTGTTGATATATAGGTCTGCCACCGACTCAATTTGTCGAACTCCCAAGTCCGACCGCTTACCGGCTGCCGTCAAACATTAATTAATTGTCTTGAATGCCTGTAGTTGTTGTTTTGAGTTGCTAGATTTAGTAAAATAGGACTTGCACAAAAGTGGTTTTACACGACGCTACGTATGCCGAGCGAGTGCAGCACAAGCAATCGACCTATAGACTAGAGTGCGTAAGTCTTGTAAAATCTGCTTGACTCTTAACTGCCAGATGCTGTATTGGCTGACAGTTTTGTGGGGTCTGGCAATTTGCTGGTTTTTGGAAAAAGCAATTCAAATGGCTTGGAAAAAGTCATTGTTGCACCCTTCATTTTTAATTTTTTAGACTGAAAGTTACACCGAATAAATCTCGACTTCAACCCATAAATGAAGTGTTTAGCTAGTCGTGCTTGTCGCGCAATCGAACTGTTGCTAACTGTCAATATTATCAGCTTGGGTTGGTCGCCAGTCTATTCGAGAAATTACTGAATTTTGAAGTGCTTAATTGAGAATTTGTCATGGTTGATTTCACTGCTATTTCTGCCGATCCGAACGAACTGTAACCGGGGATTTATTGAGAATTATCTGAGAATTAGGCAAGACTTTATGAAATTAATTTATACATACCGAGAAAATACTTACAACAAGCGAGCGCGTGCTCTTACTTTGCTACATTGCATTCGGGGCGATCGTCCTGGGCTGTAAAAGCGATCGCACTCGGTCAACCGAGTGCCAGTTGCGTTCATGACGGGCGCATGAATGCGGACATTTTTCCACAATGCGGAATTTTGTATGTTGAGTTGCCCTCACCGCATTAAGAAATACCCCAAACTAATGCAGTAATGCAGTAAGTGCGGCAAACTTTTGCTTTGTCAGGTCGGGTATACACCAAGCATGAAAATTGAGGGACACGGACAGGCGAAAATCCTTACCCAAGCGGAAATCGAACTGTTGTTTAACGACGGTTTGCAGACTCATCGCGACCGCACGCTTTTCGGGGTTTGTCTCTACACCGCTTGCCGCGTGGCGGAAGCTTGTTCGCTGGAAGTCGTGGATATCTACAGCGCGAAGGGCAATGTTCGACCGACAATCAACTTCCGCAAACACAACACCAAGGGCAAACTCCAAACCCGCACGATTCCCGTAATTGAGGACTTGCGATCGCTCCTGACAGCTTGGAAACCCAATATCGGCAAAACTTACCTATTTCCCGGCCGCCACCGCTGCCATCATTGGCATCACCTACACTCAAACTCGGCGGATCGGATTTTGAGAGAAGCTTTCGAGCGCGTTGGCATCGAGGGCGCATCCACCCACAGCTTCCGCCGCACCGCCCTCACCCAGATGAGCAATGCCGGTATCCCGCTGCGGGTAATTCAAGAAATTAGCGGCCACCGGAATCTCGAACAATTGCAGCGGTATTTGGAGGTAGAGCCGGAGCAAGTGCTCGGGGCGATCACCAGTCTTTCGATGCTTTCCTACGCGGGAAAACGTGCATTTCCCCACGTACAGGATGAAAGGCTAGCTGCACCGTTACCTCCCGAGCAACTGTCACAAGCCCTAGCGGACGCGGCTGAAGAACTCCCAGATTGGTGACGGTCGCTCTCAATCACAAGCCAGAAGCTCTCACCTTAGATTTGTTACAATCCTTACTTAATCATGTGGAGCAGGTGCATCTACGAAAACCTGCTTGTAGGAGAATTGTTGGCGATGTGGCTAAAATTTGGCGTTGCTCCCAGCGGCGAACTGGCGGGCATTGATGAAGTTGTGCGCGGAAAAACTCAGCTAACTTGCCTCTACTGCGGAGGCTTCCTCACAGCAAAAAAGGGGTCGGTGAAAGAACATCACTTCGCGCACACTCTTGAGACTTGCAAGTTCGTCAGTCAGCGGATTAAGACCAAAGCTTTCCCCTCGCTGCCCCTCTACGATAATTTCAACGTGCAGCTTCCAGGTCAAGAATTGGAACAATTGAAGGTGCTGTGGAAAGAGTACGGGGCACAGGATTACGCTATTCCCAAAGATTTGGTAAACTTTCGATGGCAGTTGAAGGGATTGCTAGAGTCGGAGGGCGATCGCATTTATCAATTCACTCACCTCGGCAAAATCCCAGTTGGTGCGCTTCCCTTGGCATTGTTCAACCGAGTCCAGGAACCCTTGCTGCTGTCGGAGTTGATGAAGTTAGAAGGCTCTGTAGAGATTGCTTTATCTGCGGGTTTATCTTGCTTGGAGGAACGGCGGGCTGATTTGCAGATTTATCGATCGCAGCTTCGTCGGATTCTGGTGAACTCGCTCTATTTTCTGGAGGTCAAAGCGGACGGGAACTGCTTCTATAAAATTGGCGTTACCACTCGTCAGATTGAAGAAAGGATAACCGAAGTGCAGCGGGATGTGAGAGCGCATTACTCGGATGTCGCTGTCAACTTACTAGGATTGTGGGAACACCGGGGGAATGTGGAACTGTACTTCAAACACAGATACAAAGCGTTTAATTACCGCATTGGCAAGCTGACGGAGTATTTTGCGTTTCCCGATGTCAAGGTTGTGCTGAACGATCTGTACGGGATGGAACCCAAAATGCTGAGTGATGTTGAGTTGGATGCGATCGCTGGCTGCTGATATCAAATCTAGTTATAATTATGGAGAACTTTTCCGTATCTGCCACAAAAATCAATGATAGGGGTACATTTGAGTAGCAAAGACTAGCTATGATTCAGTTTTGGGAAACATAAATCTTAAAAAACACAATTTACGCGATTTAGCTTTAATGCAAAACTCCGACTCAATATCAAATAATATATCCGAGAACTATGTAGAACTGGTGGAGTCAGCTAATCTTTTACTGTCCGAGGGTGAGTTAGAGGGTAGCATTGTTCTATTTGAACGAGCAAATACGCTAGCAGAAGAGGCTGGAGAGTTTATTCAGCAAAGTGCCATCCTCAACAATTTAGCCTTAGTTCAAGATCGCTTTGGTTTGGCTCTTGCAGCTCGCGATACCTTGCAACGCTCCTTAAAAATTTTACAGCGCACTAATGCCCGGAATGAACATTATATTTTGAATAATTTGGGTCTGATTGAACGTAATTTAGGTAATTTACATTCAGCTAAACAATATTACCAAAATGCCTTTCAAATTGTTGAATCCCTTCAGGGTGAAAACTTGGACTGTCAAGTGGCAATAGCTCAGTCGCTGACAAATCTGGGGCTGGTCTGTAAAGACTTAAGTCAGCTTACAGAAGCACGAGCCTATTTAGCAAAAGCATTAAAATTGCTAGAAGATTCGAGAGTGGAGTCATTTTTATGTACCCAAGAAGAAGAAAACGAATGTAGCTATGTGGCTAACGTTCTTTCTGCTTTAGCGCTGACCCAGGAAAAACTCAACGATATTGAAGGTGCCCGCAACTATTACCTCAAAGCGCGAGATGCCTATGAACGGGCCCAAGATTATGAAAATGAAGCTATAACCCTGCACAACCTCGGTCAATTGTGCGACAACCAAAATAAATTGCTGGATGCACTAGAATATTACTTTCAGTCTTTAACTATCAATCTGGCATACGACTATAAATTGGGATTGGCAGAGAATCTAAGTGCTATTGCTGCTTTAATATGCAATGCCAACCAAATTCAGCCAAATCTGAATCATCTCCCTGACATTGATATTAATTTTTCCGACATTATCTCGGCCTGGGTGCAACAGGTGAAAGAGGTTTTGGCGGATAGCAACCCCTCAGCACCGACAGCATTACTGAGTCTAATAATTGCTTTGGCTCAAACGAATAGCATTGACCAAATGCGTTTGCTTTACGAGCACATCCTCAGTTTGCATCAAGAAATCGGCTACCGTTTGGGGCAGGTAAAAACTTTAGTTGACCAGGCGCTCCTCAATAGAGATGCCGAAGAACTCGACCAATCGGAGCAGAATTTAACTGACGCGCTGGTACTGGCTGAAGAAATAGCGGCTCCTGACGTTCTCTACGACATCTATTTTGAACGGGGCGACATACGCATGATGGCGGGTGCAGTCTCGCAAGCCATCGAGGACTACGCAGCAGCGGTGGATGCCGCCGAATCTATTCGAGCCAACCTATTGTTGGAAGAAGAAGCGCTGGATTATTTTGCTTGGCCTAACTTGGCTGCCTACGACCGACTCGTCCGCATTGAGGCCCGTCTGAATCATTCCAAACAAGCGCTTCTCTGGGCTGAAACGGCAAAGTCGCGCGAGTTTCTGCGCCGGTTACGACTGAGCGGTGTGACGCGATCGCACGGAGTTTCGGAGGAGTTAACAGACCGAGAAATGCAGCTAATGACTCAATTGCATCAAGCGGCAGAGGCACTTAAAACTGTTGGCGAACCAGATCGGTTGAGCGCACTCAGAAACTATGAAATAGCAGAACAAGCTCTGCGACAAGTTTGGGATGAAATTGAACTGTTTGCGCCAGAATATATAGCTCTGCGTCAAGGGAAGTCGGTTTCTTGGGAAGAATTGCAACGGTGCCTGCAAGTATGACCGATAACATCGAGCTAAATTATCTGGATGCTTTGTGGCCAGCATTTGAAGAAGCCTTAGCAAAAGGTATGCAGCTCTCTCACCATGCCATTCATCACTTGCTGAGTATGGCTGGGGAGTTGAGCAATCAAAACGATTGGGACAGAGCGTGGCGAGCTTTCTGTATTGCTCGGCAATTTGTCAAGCGATCTGGCGATAGCGATTTGTTGGCGCAAGTAGCTTCGCAGCGCGCCTTTCTCTATTACCAGTGGGGTGATTTGCAAGGAGCAGCTCTGGCGTGGGAAGAAGCGCTGGCACGTTTTAGACAACTCGACCGAACCCAAAGTATCGCCAACAGTCACTCGAATCTAGGCATTATTTACAGGTCTTTAGGCGAGATGCACAAAGCCGAAATGCACTTAAGACGGGCATTAGTGTTTTTTCGCGCTTTGGAAGATCGGGTAGGGAAAGTTTCTGTTTTGAGCAATTTGAGCGTGGTTTGCAAGAGTTCAGGAAAGACTGAGGAAGCACTGGGTTTTGGCGAGCAAGCTTTAGACCTTTGCCGACTACTTCAAGATAAAAAAAGTGAAGCTGGCTGTCTGGATAATTTTGCTAGTTTAATCCTAACTCTCGGAGACTCCAACCGCGCCCTTGCTTGCAGGCACGAAGCACTGTTCCTGTGGAAGGCATTAGGAGAGCGTCGAGAAGAAGCCATGACTCTAAATAATTTGGGTATTATTTACCAAATCCGGGGAGATGTTGGTCAAGCTCAAAATTGCTTTAACGAAGCTTTAGAATTGCATCTGAGTTTGGGAAAAGACCGCTCTACTCCCAGAAATCAGGGCAATCGTGCCACAGTTCTCGTTAACCTAGGACTCCTCTATCGCGATACAGGCGAATTGTCTCGCGCGCGCGCGCACTTGGAAGAAGCTTTGATAATTTATCAGCAAATCGGTTGGTTCAGAAACATTATAACAACGCTCGACATTCTGGCTCTGGTTCATCAATCTCTCGGCGATCTAACAACTGCCTTGGCTTGCACGAACAAAGCTCTGGAGATGGCGCAGACCGGAGGCTACCGCAGTACCGAAGCGCATTTGTGGGGCAATCAAGGCTTGATTTATCAGTCTTTGGAAAGGCTGGATGACGCTCTCAAGTGTTACGAACGAGCGCTAGTTCTGCACAAAGAATGCAACGACCAATTGGGTCTGCTGGCAGCATTAATAAATATAGGAAGTATCAATCGTCTTGAGAAACGTTTTAAGGAGGCTCGAATCTCTCATCTAGAATCCCTAGAAATCGCTCGTTCTTTGGAATATAAAGAAGGTCTAGCTTACAATTTAGCGAGTTTAGCATTGATTTACAATCAACTCACTGATTTTTCAACAGCATTAGACTATCAAGAACAGGCATTATCGGTTGCTAAAAGCATTCAGCATCCCGAACTTATATGGCAGATTCGATACAGTCGAAGCGAGACTTATCGGGGTCTAGAGCAAATTATAAATGCTGTAGCAGAACTCAAAAAAGCTGTGATAATTATTGAAAGAGTGCGTCGCCGTCTGAGACGAGATGAGGAGCGGTTGAGCTTTTTCGGCGCACCCAAAGGAAATGTTTACGCTCTGCTAATTGCGATACTTCACGACTATTTAAAACGAGATAATGAAGCGTTAGAGTATGTAGAGCGTTCGCGTTCGCGGGCATTCTTGGATGTACTCGAAGCTAGAGGGCTGACTTTACCAGAGGGCGGTGAGGGAGAACCGCTACGATTTCAGGAATTGGTGGGACTGCTATGCTGAAAGCTCTACCTTAAGGAACTGGGGCAATGCTAGCGTGCTTTGGGTCGAACTCAGCCGATGCAGCCACGCGCGCCTTACTTGCGAAAATCTGAGGACTATTTCCCTCATCTGATCGCACCCTTAAAGGTAATGCTGAATCTGGCTGGAAATGTTACGATACTGCTGGAGCGGATGAGAGGAATGCCTATAAAAACTCTCCCCGCATAGATTTTTTGGAAGGATGTTGAATTCTGTATCAGAACGAAAGCCTCCCCAAACATTAAGCTACATTAATCTGTGACGCGGTTTTTCCGTGGAATTAGATGACAGAAAAGCTTGTTTGCTGCATCACCTGAATCATTACACCAAATGCCTACTAAGCGCGTCATCTTAGCTGAATACTTCACTGTCGAAGACCGTACCCTACTTTTTATAGTCCGCGATGACTTTAAAGAACCAGAGGTTATCGAAATTCCGGTGGGAACTGAAGCCATCCAACAAATTGTCATCAAGCATTTTCAGGCGGAAAGAAACGCAGCAGGTCAGGTAGTCAAATCAACAAAAGATAAGGTATTGAATTTGGATGAAGCGGTCTATCAGTCCTTCTTCGCACCTTTCGTCGCACCGTTGGTGTCCAACTCGTCCCAGGGGGACATAATGACAGAAGAAGGCGACATTATCTGGTTGGTGCCGCACAACTTTCTCCACTACCTGCCTTTGCACGCCCTGCAAGTGGAGGGTCGCTACTTGATCGAGCGCAACCCGGTCTGCTACACCCCCAGTGCTTCCGTGATGAAATACTGCCACGCCAAGCGCAAAAACAGGCGAGAGAAGGCATTGATTCTGGCAGATTCTTGTTCGGATAGGTTGCATACTCAAGAACAAGGCATCGCAATTAAACAACTTTTTCAGCCTGATGCTGAACTGTACATCGGGAACGAGGTCACCAAGGATTTACTGGTGCAAAAGCTTCAACAATCCAAAGCTGACATCGACATCCTGCACATTGCTTGTCACGGGGAATTTAATGCAGTTGAGGCTTTAAAGTCGGGCATCCAGTTGGCGCAAGAAGAAAAATTGACGGCAGAGGAAATATTAGGCTTGGATCTCAACCTGGATTTAGTCACTCTCAGCGCTTGTGAAAGCGGCATCAATGCTAATAAACCAGGAGATGAACTCATAGGACTGACTCGCGCCCTAATTTATGCAGGAACGCCTTCAGTAGTCGTCAGTTTGTGGGAGGTGGATCAGATTTCTACTAGCATCTTAATGAGTAAGTTTTACCAAAAGTTAAAAGATAGAGCTAATAAAGCGGAAGCTTTACAGCAAGCACAAATTGAGTTGCGGAATATGACGGCTCAAGATGTAATCGATTATTGCGTAGCAGCCAAAAAGCGATTGAATAACCCCATTGCTCGACTATTATTGGATTTTAATATTGCAGATATGCGCCAGAACGCTAGGGATTTTGAGGGAGCAGTCAACGATTACAATCGCTTACTTCAAGAAACAGAAAAATCCAGCAAAGAGTACGAACAAATGCTAACAGCGCTGGAAGCGTGTGAGTTTGTTCTTGACCCCCTACCTGTGGATTATCAGAGAGCAGTTTACGACCATCTTTACTACTGGTCACCATTTATCTTAGTAGGCGATTGGAGATGATTTTATGAGTCCGTTTAATAACTACGTGATAAGGACAATCCAGAGCCTCTCTGGCAGTATGCAGCCAACAGAGGCAATAGCTGCACTGCAAGCTGCTAATGCTAGCCACGGGGTCGTTATAGATGAGCAAGGAGTTCCGGCAGCGCTGGTCGTAGCTGAGGATTTAGAGCAAGCCACCAGTCGGGGAGCGCCCTTTCTGCTGCATCCCCTATCAACCCTACCTCCAGTTGTAATCGTGGGCAGTAAGGCATCTATGCAAGATTTAGTCATTAGGGATACAACGCTGAAATCATTTATTGCGGGAGCCAGGGGAGCGGTCGTCTTGGGTGATGAGGGCATTTTTGGTATTGTTCCTATCCGAACAATCAAACAATTTCAGGGAACGAGCCAGGTGCAGGTAGGCGGTGGAACGCTAGGGCTTTCTGCCAGAATGGGAGATATGGTGTTGGCCGGTGAGCGCACCACACCTTTGTGTCGGGTTATGTGTGCTGAATGCGGTTTCATCAATGAGTTGCTTTTTCTCGACAGGAGAAACCTACCCCCTTGCCAAAATACTGACACCAACGTGCCACCTCATACTTTGAAACTTCGCTAAACCGGAATACTGGAATGTTTAATGATGTCCTTAAGGAAGTCACGGGCGTTCTCGACCGTCGCTTTCTGCTCAATGCTTTCTTTCCCAGCTTGACCTTCTGGGGACTGCTTGTTGTTGTAGCATTTGCTGGCGCTGGATGGGATTTGGTAAAAGTGGCTCAGATTTGGAATCAACAAGATGTCACATTTAAAACTTTGCAAATAGTGGGGTGTCTCAGTTGGGTAACATTCTTTTCCGGGATTTTGACCAGCCAGTTAACTGCAATCGTGCGATTTTATGAAGGGTATTGGAATTTCCCTCTTAGTCGTCGCCTAGCAGCTATCGGTAAAAGCTGGCATCAAGATCGTTTGAAGGAACTTGATTTTGATATACAGATGAAGGAAATTACAGACAAACTTCAACAAGTTCAAACTCAGCTAGAGCCAGTTAACCAAGCATTGTCACACAATTCTCTTCAGCCATCAAACTCGCCTCAACATTTAGCTCAGCTTCAGAAGCAACAAGCTCAACTTCGGAAACAAGAAACTCGGCTTGAGAAGCGGCAAGCCCAGCTACAACAAAATCTGGCAAGTTTGTATAACTGTATCTATCTGTATTATCCCCTGCCTACGCAATCGGAAAAGGTGATGCCAACCAGTTTGGGAAATATTCTCAAAAATGCCGAACTATACTCGTTCGAGCGCTACGAACTGGATGCCGTTCTGATTTGGCCCCGCCTGTACAACCTGCTTCCCGACCGTTTTATTCAGACTTTGGCTGAAGCAAAAAGTTCATTAGACTTCATGCTAGTCATCTCTACCCTTGGTGGAATCTTTGCGCTCCTAAGTGGTGCTTATTTGCTAACTATTCAATCATCAGGATGGCTGTTTTTGCTGTGTTTTTGGGGAGGATTATTAGTAGGGTGGCTGGCTTATCGAGGTGCGTTGGGCAGCACCATAATCTATGCCGAATTGATTAAGGCGGGCTTTGACCTGTACCGGAACGAACTGCTCAAACAAATGCGCTTACCCCTACCCAAAACACCTACAGAGGAGATTAAGCAATGGGATGAAATTCGCCAGTTTCTTTATAGCAGCAACACGCAAGTAACTTGGCAATACATCGAGCCTGATATAACCACAGATAGAAATTCACCCTGATGTCTGCAAATAAACCATTCAAGTTTTCTTTATCCCTCAGTCAGTGGTTGGCTGTCGTTGTCATTCCGGTTGGCATTGTCGCTGCTGCCTACCTGTTTTGGCATGAAACCAAAACAAGCGTTTCTATTCCTGTGCCAAAACAGGACTTACCGGCCTATCACTCAATTAGACCAGGCGATTTAGTCCAGAAAATCTACTCGACCAGAAACCTACCTTCTAACACTTTCAGAAAGCCCCAAGAGATTATAGGGCGGTATGCGCTGACCCAGATTCCCAAGCAAAAGCCGCTGACGGAAAAACAACTCAGTTCCAAGGTTGACCCAGTTCTCCTTGCTAATACCGTTGCTGTTGGTATCCTTGCCACACCTGCCACAACATTGGGTGGTAGCTTGCAAGTGGGTGATATCGCGGACATTATGCTTGTGCCTGCCACAACTAAGTCAGGGTTTTCATCTCCCACGCTATTTCCTAACATTTTGATATTGGATGTGAAAGCTGCGTCGCAAGCAAATTCATCGTCTGCATCTGTGATTGTGATTGCCCTACCTTTGAAGCGTCAGCAAGAATTTATTAGCAAAAGTTTCGGTGCAACCTTATTACTCACCCGCAAGCTTTAATAACTTTAATGATGAAAGAAGACACCATCGAAATTGTTGGTTTTCACGCACATATTTACTTTGACAGTGATAGCCGCGATGCTGCTGCGCGTGTACGTGAAGGATTGGCTCAGTTTGAGGTGCAGCTAGGGCGTTGGCACGACAAACCCATTGGGCCACATCCTCAAGCGATGTATCAAGTTGCTTTTTTACCCCCGAAGTTTGGCAAAGTCGTTCCCTGGTTAATGCTCCACCGCGATGGGTTAGATATTCTCGTCCATCCCGAAACAGGCGACGATCTGGCAGACCACACAACACATTCTTTGTGGCTGGGAGAAAAACTAGAGTTGAATGTCGAATTCCTGCGACCTAAGACAGCCAACGCAAGCGGATGAGCTCACCCTCCGTAAAAAGTAGCAATTCATTTTTCCTCACTGATCGCAAGAAACGCCCGTACTCAGTTGCTGACACTCGCTCGATTTGGAGCGAGTGTTGCACCTTTTAGATGGACAGATGACGGGTCGCGTTTTGATTCCAATAACCCAGCTTCAACCGAGCATTTCTTGGCCTTTCTTTACCTCATGTCCTCGGAAAGCTATTATCTCGGCTATACGGCTACAACGTCGCGCGGTTTGTTGAATTGGTTCATCTTATACAGCAGGGACGGCAAGACTTTTCAGCTTGTTTTTGCCAGATAAATTCTTTCAATTTCAGTCGCAGCCAAAGGCTTAGAAAATAAGTAGCCCTGTCCAAACTCACAGCCAAGTTGTTGCAGCCAGCTCAGTTGCTCAGTTGTTTCAATGCCTTCGGCAATAACCACGAGTTCAAGTTGATTGCTCAGAGCAATAATAGTGTTCACAACTTGATAGTTACGATTCCCGGCAAGGATTTCATTGACAAAAGAGCGATCGATTTTGAGGTTGTCCACTGGAAAACGGTGCAGATAACCCAAGGAAGAATATCCCGTCCCGAAATCATCAATGCTAATCTGAATTTGTCGCGACCGCAATTGTTCAGTCAGCGCGATCGCCGCAATCGCATTTTCCATAATCGCACTTTCGGTAATTTCCAGTTTCAGGCGAGCGGGGTTGACTTGAGTTTCTGCCAACACCCGATCGATATCAGATAAAAGAGTTGGGCAAGCAAATTGTCGCACAGAGAGGTTGACGCTCATCGTCAACTCCGACTGGCCCTGTTGCTCCCATGCGCGAAGTTGCTCACACGCCTGCTGCAACACCACCATTCCCACTGGTACAATCAGCCCTGTTTCTTCCATGCAGGGAATAAATTCTCCCGGTGAAACCATACCCAGAACCGGATGTTTCCAGCGCACCAACGCTTCAAAACCGCAAACTTGTTCGGTTTGTAGATTGACAATCGGCTGATAGTAGGTGACAAACTCTTGATGTTTCAGCGCCCGTTGCAAATCATTTTCCAGCGTCAGGCGATTCAGCATTGCCAAAGACATTTCACGCTCGAATATTTGATAGCAACCTTTCCCGCGAAGTTTAGCTTTGTACATTGCTGTATCAGCATCTTGTAGAGGTTCTTCCGGTTGTTGATAAGCGCTGCTACCTAAAGCAATGCCGATACAAGCTGTCATAAATATTTCACAATCAGCCAGCAAAAAAGATGCGTCAAAGCTCCGCAGAATCGATTCAATAAATGACTCCAGGACTTTCTCGCCATCGATTTGATACAATAAAAAGCAAAACTCATCCTCACCTACCCGTGCTAGAACATCACCGGGGCGAAGATAGTCTTGTAACCTTTGTGCGACTGCAAGGAGTAATTGATTGCCGACGACATAACCAAAGGAACTATTCACCAGTTTAAATTGATCGCAGTCTAGATAAACTACTGCAAAGGAGAATTTTCCTGTTTGTAGAAGCTCAGCCAACTTTTGAAGCAAGAAAGTTCGGCTGGGTAGCGTTGTGAGTGCATCCTGAAAAATCATGGTTTGCAACTGAGCCGTGCGTTGTTGCACCGTTGTTTCCAATCGGGTATTGAAAGTAGCTAATTGCTGATATTGCTGGTGGATGCGTAACATAGAGCGCACCCTTGCTCTTAACTCCAAGCGATTAATCGGTTTGCTAATAAAGTCATCCGCTCCAGCCGCGAAGCATCTAGCTAAATCCGTTTTGGTGATGAGGGCTGTCACCATAACGATTGGCACAGATTCCCATTGTGGCATAGCTTTAATCCGCCGACATACTTCTATGCCATCTATTCCAGCCATCATCACATCCAGTAAAATTAAATCTGGCCGAAAAAGGTCTAGGGAATCGATCGCCTCTTCCCCATTTGCAGCATAATGTAACTGATAGTCTCGATCGCTCAACAGGGTTTCAATTACATCAAAGTTATCTGGTTCGTCGTCAATAATTAGAATGGCAGGATTATTCATAAAAATATTATGGGAATGGGGAATGGGGAATGGGGAATGGGGAATGGGGAATGGCGAATGGGGAATGGCGAATATCAATCCCGTTGGCATCCGAATTATTTATCAAAATTCAGGGGGTTAAAACGCCCACATGACGGTGGAATGTTTTTATAGTGGAGTTTAAATCATCATTCTAAAAACCTAGATGTTAACTGTAAAGCGGTCAACCTGTATGCTGTCAACTGTCCACTGTAAGGTGCGTCACTGTAAGATGGTCGATTTTTGTTTGCGATGGTTGGTGGCGAGGGAGCATCTCACTTTTGCAGCCAAGCTAGAAATCTAAGTTTTGAGGCAGAAGGCTCTCTTGCTGCGAGGCAGAAGGAAGGAGCCAAAAGAAGTGTTTTTACAAATATGAGATGATCCCGGTGGCGACGCACCCTACAACTGTCAACTTGTTTACTGTCCCAGGTCAACTATCAACTGTCAACTTGTTTGCTGTCAACTATCAACTGTCAACTGTTTAATAGACAATTCAATATGAACCGTCGTCCATTCATTGACAACACTTGAAATTCCGAAATTACCTCCATACAGTTCCACGATTTTCTTAACTATTTTCAATCCCAATCCGATGCCTTGTTGCTGGTAATAATTGCGTTCAAATTGTGTAAACGCTCCGATTTGTGCAATTTGTTCTGCTGTCATCCCTCGTCCTCTATCCGAGATAGATAGATAAAATGTTTCATTTTTTAATTGACTGCTGACTTGGACGGGCGTACCAGGTTTAGAAAATTTAAAAGCATTTTCTAGCAACTCATCGAGCGTGCAAGTAAAATCTCGTTCGCTCATAGTAATTTCTACATTTTCAAGTTCCCAAACCAAGTCATTTACACGATTAACAGTTTCAGCTTGGGCTTTGATAGCATTTTCAATAAGAAGTTGAGTTGAGATGTGTGGCTGATGCGTGTTTCTAGTTTCAGCAAAGTCAGGATTGCTAGTAAACATCTCCAACTGCGCGTAGTGCAAAAATCTTTTGGTTAATTTTTGCAGTCTCAATGCAGATTTTTGGGCTATTACCAACAACTCATTAACTTCCTCTGAACTCATGTCTTGATATTCATCAACCAGCAAACCAATTACGCCAAAAATTCCATTGAGGGGAGTGTTGAGTTCGTGGGGCAGTGTAGAAACTAAATTACCGCACAATTCATCCAAATTATTTTGCAATAACTGAATCGTATTTTCTTGTAATTTGGATAAACTCTCTATCCGATCGTATTGTTGTTTAACGCGCAGCATAGATTTGAGTCTGGCGCGAAGTTCAATGCCATTGACTGGCTTGCTAATGAAGTCATCTGCACCAGCTTCCAGGCAACGAGCCAGGTCTTCTTTAGTAGTGAGAGCCGTTACCATAATAATCGGTACGGGTTCCCATTGCGGCATAGCTTTAATTTGTTTGCAGACCTCAATACCATCTATTTCTGGCATCATCACGTCCAGTAAAATCACATCTGGGTCAAACAGTTTGAGGGATGCGATCGCACTACTACCACTGGCGGCGTAGTGTAGTACATAATCTGGCTCGTTTAAGAGTGTTTCAATAACATCAAAGTTGTCGGGTTCATCGTCAATCACTAAAATAGAGGGCATATTCATTCGTTATCTTGTGTTGGGGTTAAAAGCTGTTGGATAGTGGCAACCAGTTGCTTGAGCTTCACTGGCTTAGTTAAATAATAATTTGCCCCGGCTTCCAAGCAACGATCTCGATCGCCAGTCATCGCCAGAGCCGTGAGTGCAACAATCGGAATATCAACCAAGTTAGGAGCGAGGCGAATCTGTCTCATTGCCTCTAGTCCATCCATTCCCGACATTTGGATATCCATCAAAATCAAGTTAGGCTGGTGAGTTTTGGCCATGTCGATCGCCTGTTGCCCATCTTTTGCCAAGATAATGCGATAACCCTTGGCTCCGAGGTAGCTAGAAACCGTACTGATATTGGCTTCGTTATCTTCTACGAGCAAAATCAGAGGCGTTTGGCTGGTGGCTTCGTTGGTGGCGAAGCTGGTGGGTGGAGAGTCTTGTTCGAGAGTATTGGCTAGTTGCTCGCCTGCTGTCATTTCAGGTGAGAGGGGAAAACCAATCGTACAGGGTAGGTCGATCGCAAAGCAACTGCCCGTACCTAGTTCGCTGGTGAGTTCCACCCTACCACCGTGGAGTTCGACAATTCGCTTCACCACTGCCAGCCCCAAGCCCGTTCCTGCATATTGACGGTTTAAGGCAGTATCGATTTGGATGAAAGGCTGAAATAGTTTCTTGATATTTTCTGGTGCTATGCCAATGCCCGTATCGATTACGGCAATTCGCAAGAAGTTTTTTGGGGAAGAATTACTAACAGTTGCATCGGAATTCAGTTGGCGGACTGGAGATACCTCTACAGTGATAGAGCCGCCTGAGGGAGTGAATTTAACTGCATTGTTGAGTAGGTTAATTAATACCTGACGAATGCGTCGTTCATCCACTAACAAATCTGGTAGATTTGCTGGAATTTTCATCTCAAGTTGGATGCGTTTCTTGAGAGATTGCTGTTTAATAAACGCTAAACTAGACTGACAAATATGAGAGACAGAAATTGAAGTACAGTCGAGTTCGACCTGTCCGGCTTCTATTTTTGCTACATCGAGGATATCATCGATCAACTCTAGCAAATGGGAGCCGCTTCGTTCCACAGTTTGTAAGGCCTTGAGTTGTTTCTCGTTGACACTGCCAAAGACTCCTTCTTGTAGTCCTTCGGTCATGCCCAGAATCGCGTTCAAGGGAGTCCGAAGTTCGTGACTCATGTTGGCAAGAAATTCATCCTTGAGGCGAGTGGCGCGGGCGAGTTCTTGGTTGGAAACTGCCAGTTGTTGATTGCTATCAGTGAGCTTTGCCTCTGCCTCTTGTCGTTCGGCTAGTTCTTTCTGTAATTGCTCAAAAAGATTCGCTTGCTGAATGGCAATTGCTAACTGATTAGCTGTTTGTTGAAGTAAATTGATTTCCCGTTGTTGCCATTGGCGCGGACGATCGCATTGATGGGCAATCAACAATCCCCAAAGGGTTTGATTTTGAATAATTGGAACTACTAATTTAGCTCGAACCTGGATTTCTGCTAGGAATTCGACCAAACAGGGCAAGACTGATTGCTGTTCGTTTTCGCGATCGCTTAGGGCATATATTCTTCCCTGTAGATAACGAGCATAGTTTTCTTCAGGAAAAACCTCTTCCGGGAAGACAATATTCAGAATCTTCGGCCAATTTGCTAAAACAGATTCGGCAATGGCTGCCCCCGTACCTCCGGGAAACACACGATATACCAATACTCGGTCTGACTTTAATACTTGATGGACTTCCTCAACGGTGGCATTGAGAATCTCGTCCAGATTCAACGATGACCGCATCCGTTGAGTAACCGATCCTAACAACCGCTGCTGTTCTGCCTGTTGTTGCAACCTCACTTCCGCTTGTTTGCGCTGGGTAATATTCCGAAAAATACCCCGCGTCGCGATCGCTCTGCCATCTTGAAACTGACAATTCACATTCCCCTCGACGATGATTTCTCTGCCATCTTTGGTCAGGAATCTGGTTTCGATACCCAAACAGAGCGCACCAGCAAATAAGCTTTGCATCGCAGTCTGACAATGTACTAATTCATCGGGATGGATAATTTGGAAAAGGGACAGTTGAAGGAGGTCAGCATCGTTGTATCCCAGCGTTTCTTTCCACGCAGCATTTACAAATAGAATCCGACCGTCGGGAGCAATGCTTTGAATGAGATCGGTGGCGTTGTCGAAGAGATCGCGCAGTTGAGCCTCGCGTGCTTGTAGTTCGCGCGTCCGCTGTTCGACCCTCGCTTCCAAGTCCTGATTCAAGCGGTGCAACGCATCGTTGGCGGCTTTCCGCTGTAATTCTGTGGCTGCCCGTGCTGCAAAGACCTGAAGAATGGCGATTGCTTCGGCACGTTTTTCGGCTGGTAAGGGCTGTTTGTCTAAAATGCAAAGGTTGCCAATCGCCTTGCCGATATCGTCTTTTAAGGCAATGCCCAAATAGCTATCTGCCTGCATCGTCGCCAAGTATAAATCATCAGGAAAGATGCTTTGCACTTGGCTGGGGCTGTAAAATTCCCCATTTTTCAAAGCATATTCGCAGGGAGTGCGAGCTGGATGATAGGATTTTTCGGGCTGCAAAGCTCCATTTGCCCAGAATCCAAGGGTATGGAGTTCGTCGCCCACCAGCTCGGTAACGATGGCACAGCCGATATCCAACGCTTCGGAAATGTGGCGCACTAGGGCGAGAAAAAAGTCTTTTCCCGTGACGGCAGCAGTTCCTGTTACCAGTTTTTGTAGGGTTAATTCAGCTCGTTTGCGATCGCTAATATCAGTAATCGTCCCCACATAACCTATAACCCGCCCAGCGGCATCATGCTCTGCCACCGATTGCCCGTACACCCAAGTCACAACACCATCGGTGCGTTGGAAGCGATACTCCAGGCTAAAGGGGCGGTTTTCTTGGGCCGATTGATACCACTCTGTCGCTATTTTGTCTCGATCCTCTGGGTGCAATCTTTGCCGCCATCCATCTCCGGCTGAGGATTCTGGAGTCAGTCCGGCTATCTGACACCATCGATCGTTGACATAGGTACATTTACCTTCAGCATCGGTACGGAAAATCCCCACGGGAGCGGCTGCGGTTAATGTGATGTAGCGCTCTTCACTTTCGAGTAACCGAGCTTCTGCTTGCTGGCGTTCGCTCAGTTGAGCTTGCAATTTTTGGTGAGTGGTGGCTTGCTGGATGGCAATCGCCAGTTGTACCGACAAAGCTTGCAACAGTTCGACTTCTTCCGGTTGCCACTCGCGGGCGTTCTGGCTTTCAGTGACATTGAGCAAGCCCCACAATTCATCTCCACACAGCAGCGGCACCAAGATTTTCGCCCGCGTCTGGAGGCGGATCAGCATCTCGCGGTGGCAATCTGACATGGGGGTAGTGTAGATATCGGGTACGACCCTAATTCGCCCCTGGCGGTAAATCTCCGTACAGTCTTGGCTAAAACAGGTGTCGTTAATCCGCTCGTTCACTAAAGACAGGGCCGAGTCAGTAGATTCGGCAACGGCAATGGTTTGCCAATCCGCTTCAAACTGCCAAATGTTCACGCGATCACACCCCAGCACTTGGCGTACCTGGGCCACAGTCGTATCTAAGATGCTTTGCAAACTCAAGGACGAGCGAATTTGCGTGGCAATTGCAGCCACCAATTTTTCCCTTTCTGCTTGAGCTTTCAGGGCTGTCGTCCGGGTTTGTACTTGTTTTTCTAGTTCAACGGTGCGGGTTTGTAATAATTCAATTTTCTCTGCTTCTAATACCACTACCTTCTGTTCCATGACCTCTGCCAGCTTGTATAGCTCCAATGGATTGAGGGCTTGTAGCAAGCTGGTCTGGGTGATGATGCCCAATAGCTGTCCCCGGAGGCCCGTCACCGCCAACCGATGAATCAAGCGCTGTTCCATGATGGAGTGCACCACCCACAGCGAATCGTCAGGTCTAACGGCAAAAATCGGTCGGCTCATCACCGTCTCGGCTTTACAGGTTTCCAAGTTCAAGCCCAATGCCTGAAACTGCACAATATCTCGCTCGGTGACAATCCCCACCGGAATTTGCAACGGTTCCGATTCACTCCGACTGATTTCCACTATCATTACGGAACTAACCCGGTGTTTTGCCATCAGTTGGGCGATCGCCAACATCAATACATCTGGCTCGGCACAAATCACCTGATTCGTCATCACCTCTGATACCAGTCGCAACCGCAAAAGATCTACAGGGCGACTGGTTTGTCGCAAACTTTCATGGGTCAGTAACCCCACTAAGCGCTCGGACTCTCCCAGAATGGGTAAGTGGCGAATCTGGTACTGTTGGAGCATATTAATCGTAGACAATAAATCGGTCAAAGCAGACTCGTACATGGTGATGACTGGATGTGCCATCACCTCTCGCATTGCCAAAGTCTCCAAAGAACGCTGCTGAGCACTCAAGCGCACGACATCCCGCTCTGTCAAAATACCTACCAAACGCTCATTTTCTACGACCAACACGCAGCTTGACCGTACCTCTAGATGCAGTTCGTCCAGTTGTCCATTTGCTGTTTTAGTGGTATCGCAGATAGCCCGCATACCGCTCATTTGGGCGATGGCTTCTATCACCGTCGTATCTGGTTTAACCATGAGAGGGTCGCGCACGATCGCCGATTTCAGTTCTGATGGGGTAAGAGCTGTGGTGCGGGTAAACATTGCTATAAAGGTATTTATTTTTGATTATCGCTCTTTTGTAGAATTTGTTAGACCGCAGCCCGCAAACTTATTTCTTTGCTCAGAGGTACAAGAAATTAGCGATGGATGGTGGCTCGACGATAATTTTTAGTTGCTGTTGCTATAGGAAATAAACCAAGCTTCGGTACGGTGGCTCCCAACACCTCAATTTAGATGCAAACCAAAACCCAATCCGCCCACCATGCCCAAACTCCCCGAATGCGATCGCTGCATCTTGTACGCCCGCAACCCCCACTTAGTCTGCGCCGTCCATCCCGCAGGCCCCAACGCCGACACTTGCTTAGACTTTCGAGCAAACCCCAACGCTGAATCGGAGGAATTGTGGGAACCCGAAGGTGCGAGCTACTACAACGGCGAACTCATCCTGCAACCGAGGCAGCGGTGGACTTTGGAACAGCAGCTAGAGCTTTTGGACACGCACCCCTTGTTTACCGGCCGGTGTCCCCGGTGTGAAATGACTTATCCCAAGTACGAAGTCCCCCCGGTGCATTGGGATTGTGCGGAGTGCGGGTGGATGGATGATTCGGTGTGAGGTTGGCGGGAATTGGGCGATCGTTGGTTTTATTGGTGGCAGAGCGATGGGAAGTGAGTAGGGGAAAATAGGTAGAGACGTTCCTATGGGCAACTACGCAAAGGGAAAGTTTGCTCAGAATTTGATTAAGTGGAATTTGGATAGCCTGACTAATTTAGAATATAAAAAGGATTTTCGGCGTTTGGGCGTTATTCTGGAAGAGCCAGAGTTTTCAACTACATTGGGGTTCTGCACGATTTTGGTAGCTCCGATGGAGCAATGTTGGTTCAAGGATTGAAAATTGAAAGTATGATTTTTAAGTAAAGTAAACTAGATTATGACTACAATTTCACCAGATGAATTTGGACGGTTTCGCTCAGAGCTGGCAAATAATCCAGAAGCCTTAGCTGCTCTTGATGTAATTGAACAGTGTGAGGGTAACTTAGAAGATGCAGCCCAAGTGATTTTACTTGAGGCAGGAGAAGAAGAAGTTCAATCAGATTTGTTTGATAAGTTAATTAGATACTGCCGCAATGTTGCCTGTCAGGAGGATATGAAAGAGGAATTACCCGTACTGGTAGCTGCTGTTACAGAATATTTAGCAGCGGGTAGTGGCTTTCCCCCAGGTCTGGCAACTCCGTTTTCTATTTTTGTAATTAAGAAAACACTGAAGAAATTTTGTCTGTAAAACGACCAAATTCTAAATCCCTGTAGTAATGAAGGCTGCCCAGTAGTACGGGCTTGCAAATGGATAGGGTTGGGCGCGAATTTGGTTTTCTGCATTCTTAAGAGATGCACTAAATATTCGTTGCTTTCTTGGTGGAAGCATGGGAATAATATGATTAATTTGAGGTTTTAGTTCGTTGTCTAGAATTTCCTGACAACGTTCGCTACTAAGCTCTCGAAGCCATTTTTGTGCTTTTTTTAGGGCGCTAGCTACATCTAATCTTTGATGGGTTGAGAGCTCGGTCAAAATATTTTTGAATAGCTCCCCGATCAATAATGTAGTTGAAATACTATTCACTTCCCACAGACTATGGACAATATTAGAACAACCAGCAAATATAAATCCACTGGCTAAGCCAATATACTCATCACTGAAACTATTCGGATAAGTCAACCCTGTTTCGCAAGCTGAAAGAATCAGTAGTTGGCATTGGCTAAGGTCGAGGTCAAAAATTTCCCCCATCATCAGACGAGTGTTATTGGCTAATTTTAAACAAGATTGTTCAGGTAATTTTAAAATATATTCACCATGACCCGAAAAAATAACACAGTGAGCCAGACGCATTTTTTCTATATTGCCAGAATCATTGAGGGCATCTCTTGTAGCAGCCTCTCTGACTATAACACAAGCTTCTTCTTGAAAGTAATGACCAATTGTTTCCACTAAGGAATTAGCAAATGGTAAATTTTGTTCGGGATCTTGAATTGCAAAGAGGCGACTCAAGTCAAAGTTTTTAGATTTTTGAGTCATTTGTAATAGTTGGCAGCTAGGGGCATAGCTGATACCTTTGGAAAAGCGATCTAAAAAGCAAGTACCATCCGCTAAAAAGAGTGCATGAAGGGGAAATAGATGCAGAAACCGATGGGGTACAAGAATGAGGCGGTCGCACTCTTTAGGAATGTGGAATAAAATTTCTTCTAGATGTAAAATTTTACTTAAGTCGTTCAAATGAGCAGCTAGGTCATTTTTCCAATTCTTTTTGTTTTGCTCATAAGGAGTTATATATTTATTAGCCCATTGCACCAGAGGTTTACTATCTTTTGGTTCAGCCATCCACAAATTATGTTTGCTAATCAGAAACGTAAAAACTGTTTCATCGGTAATAAACCACTCAATAATTATTGTGTTTTCATCGGGTAAGAGGTCTTGAATTTCGGGGAATGAAATAAACTGAGATTCTTGTATATTTATTAGAGATTGAGTGTTGACAAATAAATCTGTCAAATCTTCGTGGGTGACAATTTTTTCCAGTAATTTATCCAAGTTCTGCCGCAGTTCAGGCAATAAAACTGTTTCGATTGCGTGAGGAGTAAGCTTAAAAATATTTTTTCCCAGCTTTTCTACTTGAGTTTCAGCCTTGGAAACTTCACCATTAGTGGAGGCTTTACGGTCAGTTATCAGTTCTACTAAAGTCCGTGTTTTACTGCGTTCAACGTATTCTACTGCTTGTTGAATTTGGTTAGTTTTGACACAAGAACGCACCATGTTAAAGTAAACTTCTATTACTTCCTCCATAATTTCCTGACGATTAGGGTAAGTAGTTGCCCAATTTCGCCTTTGCTGCACCGCCTCAATAGCAATACGATAGACTTCGATAGCTTCATGCCATCTTTCAGCATGGAAGAGAATGTTACCCAGCGTGCCACTTGTTTTGAGGCAAGCTAAAGGATAATCAGTTGGTTTGAATATTTCTAAAGCTCGCCATAAATATTTAATCGCTTCAAAAATTTGCCCTGCTTTATTGTAGGCACAACCTAAATTTTGTTGCACTCCACCCCATTTTTCGGGAACCTGTTCGCGGGTATAAACTTTCAAAGCATTTTGGCAGGCGATAACAGTAGCTTGTAAATTTTCTATTTGATTTGTTTCTATCATGTCTGTATAAACTACAGCCAAATTCATTTGAATGTCTGCCCAAGATTCGGGAAATTCTTTATAAGTATAGATTGTTAAAGCATTTTGGTAGGCAGTTATTGCTGCTTTTAAATTATCCTTTTCATTTCCATTAATTCGTCTGCGGTAGGCAGCACCTAGATTAATTTGGGTATCAGCCCATTCCTTTCGGTATTCTTCACATTCTAAGATTGGCAGTGCTAGTTGATAGGCAGCAATAGATGCTTCTAAATTTTCTGCTTTGTCTCCTCGGATTCGATCGCGGTAAGCAAGACCTAAATTATTCTGTATCCATGCCCATTCCATCGGAAATTCTTCACTTGTATGTACTTGCTGCGCTAACTTGTAAGCATTAATAGCTATTTCTAAGTTTTCGGCTATATCTCCCCAAATGCGTTGAGTACATACATCAGCAAAAAAACGTTGAGTTCTAGCCCACTCCACAGGATAAACCTCTCGTTTAAAAATCAAAGAAGCTATTATGAAGGCTGCCATTTCTACTTCCAGATTTTCAGCAGTTTTACCCTCTCGTCGCTGATTAAAGAAAAAACCTAGCTCGGTATAAGCATTACCTAAAGTTTTTTGTGTTTGCTCCCACAACTCACAAAATATGTCTCTAGTAAAGACCTCTAATGCTTTGTCACAGTAAGCTATTGCTTGTCTAATGTTGTCTAATTTCTCTTTTTGGGAGCGTTTTATGTAAACGATTGCTAAACTAAGTTGGGTAATCGCCCAGGCTTTCGCAAATAGTTCGCGAGTAAAAACAGTTTCTACTATTTGGAAACCTGCAATCGCAATTTCTTGATTCCAAGCTTTATTGCCATTAGGAAACCCTAAAATTAGTTGGCTAAAATTACCAATTGCTTCTGCAATCCCAACTTTTGTTTCGGCTTCGGATTCAGATAGTCTAACCGTAGCCCAGAGGCTAAATGAACGAGCAAAATTTTCATCTAATTTTTCTACTTTTGTTTGCAAAAGTGGATAGAGCATTTGAGGATCTCTATTATTATCTACGATATTTTGTAAGACTTCCTCTATAAAACTATAAACAGGTTTGGTTAGTGATTCTGCCATTTGAGCCAACCCATAAAAAGATTCTGCTAAAATTTTATTACCTTGTTTAATTTGATTAACTGCCAACTTTTTTGTTATCTCTACAAAGCCGATATCAATCAGTGAACGATTTACCTTGATAATTTCTTCTTCTTCACCAATGGAACAGCTTAGCAGTTTGTCAATTAGCACTAAATAGGCTTTGGTGCGATCATCATTCAAATCCAGATTAACCATTATTATAGATACAGAATTATAAATTTATTATCGCTTGAACTACTTTATTTGGCATAACCTCAAAAATTCTCTTAACTAGAGCGCTCACTTAGAATGCTCTAGTAGTGCCTCTAATTTCTCAGCTACGCAACAACACTCGCTCCACACCCCACTTGAGCGTGCAGCCCGCCAATCCCCCAGCAAACACTACGAACGCGCATTGAGGCCACGCCGCGAACCAGACCCACTCCTGCGGCCACGATTGCCACAAGCGAAACATGATTGCAGCGATCGTGGTTAGTAAGAATATTTTGCCAACAGTTGCTTCACCGATCGCCCACCCCCGGTAGATTCCCTGGCAACAGGCGGCCGTCAATTCAATAAACAGCACCAAGTTCAAAACGCTGATGATGGCGCTGTTGATGTTGCTGTTGATGTTCTGCAAGAAATTGATGAAATCCATAGGGTTGATTTTTTAGGCGACTCCCCCAATCTAGCAAGCTTAACAACGGTTGTGTGGCGGCTGCTTCTCAAGTTTCCTAGTCAACGACGGTAAGCCCTGGAGTCACAAACTCAAAAACTTAGGGGTCGCCGGGACTGTGTGCGATCGCAAAGAGAGTTTCTGCTGCTGCGTATTTTGCGTGCTTTGTGTGGCGATCGCTCTCCAACTGAGTCAAGCGTGAAATGATGGTGAGGTAGGCACTAAGAAATATGGAATGCAGAGAAATGACCAACTCACCACTCGAACAAATCAATTTGCTAGACACGGACTATGCCGACATCCTAGCCCACAGCAGCAATCCATCGTTTGAAATGCAACTGATTAAGTTAGGGATTGATGCAACAGAAGCGCGAACCACAACCAATTTCCTCACCCTGGTGCGACAAAGATCCGATACTCCAGCATCCTGGGCAGCTTTAGCCGAGGCTTGGGAAGCAGGTTGCGGGTTCGAGCCAAACCTCGAACATCTTCAACAAATTCTAGAATTGCTGTGGAATCACCATCAAAGAAAAGTTGAAAATGATTGATAATCAACAGTTGTCACTAATTGGTTAAATGACTGATTCGCCCATCGAACCCCTCGATTTACTAGACACAGACTACGCCGACATTCTCGCTCACAGCAGCGATCCATCGTTTGAACTACAACTGGTTCGGTTTGGAGTGGATGCAGCAGAAGCCCGCATCAAAACCAATTTCCTCACCCTGGTGCGCCAAAAACCTGAGACTCCCGAACAATGGGCTACTTTAACCGAAGCATGGGAAGAGGCTTGCGAGAATAAGCCCACCGTTGAAGATTTTCGCTTATTGGCAGAATTCCTGTGGGAGAATCAAGAAAGCGTTGAAGTGGATTAGCTGCTGATAATTTTGAATTGAATTTACTTAACAGAGCGATCGCCATATTTTGAAAAGATGAGCTTTTACCGCTATGCCTAAACCAAAGAGGTATCCCGACAATTGGCAAGAGATTGCGCTCTCGGTGAAAGAAAACGCAGGGTGGCGCTGTGCTAAATGCCATCAACAATGCCTCAGACCGGGCAACAATACTAAGGGCTTAACCAAATCAGAACGCTGTGCTTTAACTTTGAGCGTGCATCATCGTAATCGGATACCTGAGGACAACCGCCTCGAAAACTTAATCGCTCTTTGTACCGCGTGTCACCATTAAACTCAACGAGACTGTCACCAACCCCGTTGGTCTTCAAAACCGTGCATGAAACTTTAATTTCACACGGCTCCTCAATGATTTGGTGCTTGTTACGCATACCTCATTACCCATTTATCCTCGACTCTTTCAAGTCTTTTGGTGGGTTTAGGCTCGACACTGTTGCAGTCGGATTTGCTGCCAGAACTGCCATCATTGGCTGTCTTTATATCATGGCAATGTCTATGTAGAAGTTGAAGATTTTTATACTCATCCTTTTTACCTTTCGATTTGGGGATGATATGGTCAACTTCCATTACATCATCTTCACGGAAGAACAAACCGCAGTGGGTGCATTTCCCTTTTTGCTTTTTCAGGAGCGTTGCCACTCTAGACGGCATTTCCGGGTTTTTACCCATTCTTGAACTCCAATAAACTAGGTTTCCGTCGTATGGTGACGATTCGCCTTTAACTTTCACATGACGCACTATTGGGGTGACGGCATGGTCAAGTAACCGAAATGAGGTTAATCCATCCTTCTTCGTTGCGAATACCCAGTTATCACCGCCTATGGAATGCCAATATTTGTTTGACACCCATTCCCTGCTCTTTTTTGGGTGGCGGCGTTTTGCCCAAGCGCTTAACTTTTGGTACGTGAGGCTATCGATATCTGAGTAAGCCACCTTACTTACCACAGTCGCATAGTAGTTTGCCCATCCCCTAATGATTGGGTTTAGATGGTTGATTAGCGCCACTTGTGGTGCTGCCTTATGGGCTTCGATAACACTAGCGATTTGATCGTAATGTACCTTTTGCGAATGCTTACTTGGGGTGATGATTGTTTTAAAACCCTGATTAGAGTGATACTTTCCAACAGTGAATTGTTGTATCCTAAAACCAAGGAAATCGAACCCTGGTTTTTCTTGCTCATACTGGTTGAGAGTGTGAGTAAGTCTCGTTTTGCTGGGTTTTAGTTCTAAACCCATGCCTTGTAACCATTCAGAGATAATCTCTTTACATCTTTGGACAACGGTTATATCTTCGTGAAGAATAACGAAGTCATCGGCATAACGAATTAGGCTTAGGCTTTTACGGTTGTCCCGCTTACCATGACCACTTCGGGTGGGCAAAGTATCAGCATACTTTTTAATTCGTTCTTCCATCCCGTGGAGGGCAATATTTGCCAGTAGTGGAGAAATTACCCCGCCCTGTGGCGTACCCTCAGATGTTGGAAACAACTGCTTATCATCCATCACTCCCGCTTTTAACCAGGCTCGAACTTGTCGGCGGATGGTGGGGAATGTATTTAATTTTTTGAGCAGTGCTTCATGGTCGATGCGGTCGAAACACTTGGCAATGTCAGCATCTAGCACGTATTTAGATTTCTGACTAATTACCGTGAATATTTGCTCTATCGCATCATGGCATGAGCGATTAAAGTCGGCGACCCTCTCACGAGAGCCGCCGCTCTCCAAAACCGTGCGTGAAAATTTCTCTTCACACGGCTCCTCAGTGACTTGGTGCTTGTCACGCATTCCTCATTACCAACATATCCTCATCCCAAAACCAATTCAGTTCGGAGGGTGGTTTAGGCTCGGCACTGTTACAGCCAGATTTTCTGCCAGGACTGCCATCACTGGTAGTCTTTGTGTCGTGGCAATGTCTGTGTAGAAGTTGCCAATTTTTATAATCATCCTTTCCACCTTGCGATTTGGGGATAATATGGTCAATTTCCATCACATCGTTTTCACGGAAAAACAATCCACAGTGGGCGCATTTTCCCTTTTGCCATTTCAAGAGTGATGAGACTCTTGTAGGCATTTCTGGGTTGTTGCCCATTCTTGTACTCCAATAAACCAGATTCCCGTCAAATGGGGACAGTTTGCCTTTGACTTTTACATGACGCACTATTTTAATGCGGGCATGGTCAAGTAACCGAAGTGGGTTTTTCCCAACTTCAGTGGTTGCAAATACCCAGTTATCATCGCCTATGGAGTGCCAATATTTCTTTGACACCCATCCCTTTGATTTCTTTGGGTGGCGGAATTGTGCCCAAGAGACAAGCTTTTGATACACTAGGTCATCTAACTGAGCGTAGATTTCCTTACTTATGACAGTCGAATAGAAGTTAGCCCAACCCCTAATGATAGGGTTTAGTCGCTTAATTAGCGCCGCTTGCGGTGCTGACTTATGGGAGTCAATTACATCTGACAGACGGTCATAATGTGCCTTCACTTTTTCTTGACTTGGGGTAATGATGGTCTTAAAACCGAGTAATTCCCCTTTCGTATTTTTACCTGTATGGTGTTTCCCTTTGGGGAACTGACGTATATTAAATCCAAGGAAGTTGAATCCTGGCTTTTCCTCAACAAAAGTTGAAAGAGTGTGCGTCAGCCGAGTTTTACTGGGTTTTAATTCCAAGCCTATGCCCATTAACCATTCCGAGATTATTTCCCGGCATCTTTGAACAACGGTTATGTCTTCATGGAGAATCACGAAGTCATCGGCGTACCTGATTAAAGTAGCTCCTGGCTGATAGCCAGCGTATTGACCTTTCTTGACAATTGTGCCACTAGGAAAGGCGCTTTTTATCCGGTTTTCCATCCCGTGGAGGGCTATATTTGCCAAAAGCGGCGAAAGACATCCGCCTTGTGGCGTTCCCTCAGATGTAGGAAACAACTGCTTACCATCCATCACCCCCGCTTTTAACCATGCACGAATTTGACGGCGAATGGTGGGAGATGTATTCAGTTTTAAAAGCAGTGTTTCATGGTCGATACAGTCGAAACACTTCGATATGTCAGCATCAAGTACAAACTTTTGTTTATACCTGATGGAGTTAAAGATTGCTTCGATTGCATCATGACATGACCTTCCGGCTCTGAACCCGTATGAGTTTGGTTCAAATCGCGCTTCCCATTCTGGTTCTAATGCCAGTTTGACAAGCGTTTGCAAGGCGCGGTCATCCATTGTAGGTATTCCTAAAGGTCGCTTCTCGTCACGTCCAGGCTTGGGAATCCATACACGCCTAGTCGGGCTGACCTTAGAACCCAGTTTTATTTGATTTATCAAGGCAAGACGGAGATTAGGAGTCAGCGATTTAACGCCGTCTACACCTGCTGTCTTTTTGCCGCAATTATCCTGGGTAACTCTACGAACCGCTAACGCTCTTGCTGACCAAGAATTCATCAGCGTCTTTTGGAGTCTGCGAAATGCTTTTACATCACCACGAACAGAGGCTTGATAAATTCTCTTTTGGAGCTTATACACATTACGCTCTAGCTTACGCCAGTTAATTTTGTGCCATTCCACCATCAGTTTTTTAGACTGTGTATTAGACATTTTTACTCACTACTTGAGACTTGATCTTCCAAATCATCGTAAGTCTGTTTGCATATTCTGGGCACTACCCCAGACGTTCGCTTCTGACTTAATCTCTCCTACTCGCTGCATACGGTTAGCACCTACTCAGGTATTCGACCACCTGAGAGCAGACGAGAGGTTATCTCGTTCCGAATGACCATACTGTGTACCTTTAGAGTGATGCTGTTCGCCGGGTTTATTGGAAGTGCTTGTTGGTCAATCGAAAACTTGCCAACTCCTTATCCTTTGCCTTTTGGCTCCAGCGCATTAAGCCTTATTTCGCTGGTTTTGTGTAACGACGATTCAGTTGCATCTTCAAGCCGGGGCTTTACTCATGGGTACTTTGCTCAATGCTTTACCAACTTAGGCTGTCAGTAATCACACCTTTTCACCCCGCTTTACGGATTGATGACTATTCGCTACCGTAGGGGTGATGCTTTCACCGCTGCACCTGCGGGGTAGGATTTGAGGGTTCTAGGATACTATTTCTCACCTACATGGTCACTCAGTTGTCAAGGTTCTATACCTTGCGGCTAATCCTCTAAAAACCTTTTAGGCTTTAGTTTCTAGCCAACGATTCGCACTTTCGTATCACAATCGCGGTCAGTCTAACGTATCGCCGGGGCAATTATCCCTGTTCCCTGATGATGGCATTGATTGGGATATCATGAATTTTTACCAGGAATCGGCACCGGACAATTTATCGGCTGTTAAGTTGAAGAATTTGTAGCTATTGCTTCAAGCAGAAACAAACCGACTTTCTTGTGCAGTCCCTCATTTTGTTGGGGACAGCCGAGCTGGAACAAGCATTTAGGGCAGCCGTCAGAACACTCGCAACTTAAGGCAAGAGACATGGCTTTAGCAGCAAATAACGGTAGCTGCTTCCCTATTTCTTCAGATGCTCCATTTCCCCCATCTGTGGTATCAAAAAAGGTTAATCTGTCTACATCAGCGGTGAGAAAATCTAAAACCCGAGGTTGTACCAATGGCTAACATGAATTTAACGCAATAGCAGCAGAGCGATCGAGTTCCACGAAGCTTATGTAATGGCTTTTAACGATTGTTTTTACTTTGTGGGGATTGCTTTGCTGTTAAGCGGGATTGCGATTTTGGGTTTTAAAAAGGTGAAACCTGGTGCTGGTGCTGGAGGGGCTCATTAGAGCTTCGTGACTTTTTTCACAAAATCTTGCGAGAGCGAATTAGATGTTCTCGAAGATAATACGCCCTTGATGAAGCAGTCTCGACGATAGCATTAAGCAACACAAAACAAGATTCATGCATACTTCTTGGTAAAGGCCCAGTTCGATCGACCTGTAAAAAACCCTGAATTGCTCTCTCTAAGTAGAATGCAGTATTTACCCCTGAGAGCAAACGAGTTCCGCCCTCATCCTTTTGATGTTTCGAGAGGATGTGTACTCCTGATTCAAAGAAAATTGAGGGGAAATGATACATGAGTGAGGCTAACGCTTCAAACACGTCTGGATTCTTTCCAGCATTCGTGACAAACTCCAGTAGCAAGTCTTTTCCGAGCGTAATATCTTGAGTTTCATAATCAATTTTCTGCCAACCTATATCAGCTTTTAACATTCCGCGAATTAACTGACGCCTGTTATCCCGTTGCCTGTAGTCAGAGTCGTTGCCAGCAACCTCAATAGCTATCTTTTGTACATCCTGCGATAATTCTTTCCATAGTTGCCAGTAAACTTCCTTCTCACCTGTTATTTCAGCCTCTACTGCAACACATAAGAGGAGATAATCCATAAAAATGGGTGCTATTTCACAACCCATTTGTAACTGCTCAATATAGTCTTCAAATTTTGACTCATGCAAGCAAAACAGATATTTAGAAAAACGTTTTGTGAAGCTAGATCGAACTTCATGATTTATTCTTAATCTATCATCTCTAAACCTATCATCTCTACCAGATTGATTCTTTTTATTCTCTTGTTCAGCTTCAAAGAAGAGAGCCAGCATTTTCAAAAACAATTTGATATGGCTTGGTTCCCTTGAGCCATCTGGAATCATGAGGCAAGGGCTTAAAATATGCCATGAACTGTGCGATCGAAGAGTAATTTGCTCAATTTCAGTCAAAAGCTCGCCTCGTGCAAATAGATCGCGAAATTTATCTTTTTTTACTTGTAGCTTAGCGACTTCAACCTCTCTTGCATCACCCTCTAGAGAATATATTCGTCTTCTTGCAATCTGGTTATCCTGCTCAAGCTCAAAACGGGCATACTCAAGCGCTCCCATAAGACATTTTTGAGCAAATTCACGATCTCTTTGCCAGAGATGGTTTCTAATACCCTCCGCTGCTTTGTGCCGAATATTCTCGTTAATATGTGTTAGCGCAATGACAATTAACCTTTTAACAATAAACTCCTCGCTCTCTTTAAAAGCAAAGTCCAATAAAATTGAAAGGACAGATGCCGCAGCCGCTGCACCATCATAATCTGTTGCATCTGCAATTGCAGTTGAATCGTCTGCATCTGGATTTGCTGTAACTGTTTGAATAATTAATTCAGCACACCACAATAAATTCTCTTCATTTAATTCACTTGAATTGTCTCGTACAAAAACTGCTGCCGCCATTACAATGCCACCAAAGTGCATTGCTATATTATTTACCGTACCAGCCTGGAGTTTTTCAAAAAGCTCTTTCGCGTCAGCAATAGCTTCACGCCATGTCGCGTAGTATTCATTCTCTAGGGACTCGTATTCAAAAGTTTTTCTTGCCCATAGATATAGCGTACAGAAGCGGTTTTGCACCTGCATCATTTCTTGAGTTTGCTGCTGAATATCCTTTAAGTCAGATTCCAAACCTTCAGGCTCGAAAATAATTCTATTGTTCTCTTTATCTTCGACAGGTTTCCAGCCACGACTGTCAATCCTATGCAACAGGAACCGCATCGTCTCATCCAGAGGTTCAGATGCACGGAGCACATCAATAGCAGCAAGCGCTTCATCTCTCCATTCTGAACACTGAAGGCGTACAACAAGTGTTTCTAAATCCTCCCTTCGCCACGGACGCAGTGCAGCAGTACGTCTCTCTTCCGAGTAAAGTTGAGATAGCGCATCTCTTTGAAAGCCAGAACGATGCCAATCAATTTCGTTGCCGACTTGCTCACGAACAATCCGACTCCGATCCATATGATATAGTTCGGGAGTTCGTAAAAGTGGCAGCGCAGATTTGCCAACTTTTTCAGGAAAACCCGTTGCTACAGAAGCCAAAACCGCTGTAGGCATGACAGAGTTGCTCTTTTGCAAAATATAGTCAAATAGCCACTCTAACTGGTCTGATTCAAAATACTCTATGTATACAACTAGCCAGTTCTCAAGCGCCATGAGAGCGGACTGCAACAGGTAAGGAACTACAGAATGTCCACGATATGCAGCCCACAAACGACCAGAGTAATGCTGCTGAATTTTTGTCCCATCATTTAACTGGATAGTCAATGGTTCAAACACCAGTTCTGACCAGTCTTGTTGTGTCGGTGAGTGGCGATTTGGTGCATCTAAGCCTGAGTGGGCATATTCTTCTGCTGCAATATTAAGTAATTCTAAAATAAAGTCTAAGCCCTTTCTTGAGTGGAAACGTAAAAGGTGTTGAAATGGACCTTTAGCGCCACTGGCAGGGGAAAACTCATACCGATGTTCGCGGAGGCGAAAGTAATGATTTACACCTATAGTTTCTCTGTACTGGCATGTGTTACCTTCCCCAGACTTTTTAATTAACCATTCAGAGTGCGCCAGCTTGATTAGTGTGTCTGGAGCGTATTTGCAAAAGAAGGCTGTTTCAACGCCCTGAAAAGCCATTTCACAAAAATCTTCAACGTAGTGCGGTCGGCGCGATCGCTCATCAGTTTCATCCACAAAAACATCAGCTTCTAAAAGTCCTAAAAACTCTTTGTGTATTACCGGAATGGTTTTTATGATGATGCTAAGTAGTTTTTTCCTATCACCATCATCTCTATACGATTCTTTAAGAGGAGCTAATAGGTGAAGGGCTAATAATCCTGCTTCACGGGCTGGTACTGGTAAATCCTCACTTAGGTTCAGTAGAGAAGACCAATCATTCAAGACTGCTGTTATATGTGGGGTTAAACCCTCTAACAAAGAATCTCTTTTTTCAAACAGAAAGCAAATCATGGCTTTCCAGCCTTGACCATATGGCTTAAGAAGCAAAGCATCAACTAAAGCCTTTTCATCATTTTCTTTTAGTTGGGAAGTTAATGTTTGATCCGGCGTTTGACAGGCGATTCGGAGAATGAAGCAGAAACGTTTAAAAAGTTCCCCATTCTCTAAAAAAAGTTGCTCCTTTAACAGCCTGAGAAAATCATCTGGGTTATCACCTTGAAGTACCGCAGCGATAGTTTCATCTTGCCAGTATCTCTGGATATCTTGACTACTAACAACAGAGCGCACAAAGTTATCAACGTTCTCGCCGTACCTCAATTTTTGGTGCAGCCACAAGCGAAACGCACGGTTCATTGCAGGTTCATGACCTATTGCATCAAGAAAACTCTGTGTGTTGTTGGAGTATTTCCGATAAGCATCCTCAATGTATCGATCTAGTGCCCAATCCTCTAGAACGTCGTGTGCTGGGCTAACGAGACTATTCTTGGAATCGCGACGAACTAAATTATCCTCTTCTAGCTTGAGTACAACATCGCCATCAAACTGATTCTCTGGAACTCCATAAACCATTTGCTTAGCCCGACTGACTGCAATGTCGATAAACGCTTGCTTCCGCTTAGGTGGCATCCCGTTTGCTCGGACTTGTTCTTTTGCAATCACATCTCGCCAGACTGCGTTGCGAAACTCCTTTTCACCATCTTCAGGCGTAAACTCTGTTCCAGTTTGAAGAACTCTATATGCTAAATCCGCAAAAAATGGAGATTTCAGCAACAGCTTCAAAGTTGGATTATCAGAAAGTTTTTGTAAAGGTTGAAGTTGTTCACATAAATTTTTAACTTGGTCATTACTGAAGCCACTCAATGTAAGTGTTGTAAAGTTAATTCCCAGAGGCTGAAGATGATGAAAAGCTATTAGTTGATATGCATAGTCACGACCAGTAGCAATCACAGTCCAACCTTGCTGGTTTTTCAATAAATGAAGTAAATCTGTGAATGCTGTTGTTTTTTCTAACTCAAGAAGCTTTTCTAACGATTCGATTACCAAGTATTTTTTTGGCATCAAAGCGAAACCTGCTTCTAAATCGCGAAGCGAACCTCTTAAGCCCATTGCTGAAAACACGTTATCGAGGTGGGTTCGATCTAAATCCTCTGTGCGTAAACAGAAGATAGGAGCACGTCTGCCTATATAGTCTGAAAATTCTCGTATTAGACTAGACTTTCCAGCCCCGCGTTCACCAGACACAAAAAGGAAACTTGAGGTTTCAGTCAAGCTGAGTAATTGAGCAAATGCGTCTGATTGCTTAATGTGAATTTCACCAATAGTAGTTCTTATGCCATCTAAAATGTAATTCCCATGTTTCTTTAGCTTAGTGACATCCGATGACCAACTAGAAGAATTAACCGTACTAAATGCAGTCCGAATGTCTTCCGGCAAACTTTCTAAAGTGAGTGTTCCTGCGTTCTGGTTTGCAGTTTGAACCGCATCAATAACTCTCGTCCATAAAAATGGCGCAGCTTCATTTGAATACTGGGCAATTAGGGAGTGAAGCAAGGACAATGTACTCCCTGATTCTGTATCTAAATCATAGCCAATGATATGAAAAACTTTTAAGAATTCCCATACTTGCCTGTCAGGAACATCATCATTTTTGCCATTCGCATTCTTCAAATGCGTTTTGAATGCTTCTAGCTTTTTTCTTTTTGCATCGCTACTAAAATTAGGAGTATTGATTTTGGTAAAAAATTCTTCCTCATTCTCAGAATGTCTTGCCCATTCCAGAATAGGTCGCACATCGTTTATGTCAGTTGCACTCAAAGGACCTGTAATAAGAGCAAGGGCATCGGTGTTATAGTCAAAACTTTCGTCACTGAAATCATTCCAGGTACTTTGAATTACTTCAGCGAAAGTTGCATCTCCTGCCGTGATGCTAATGTCATGTTTTATTTGAGCCAACAGCTTTGCTTTTTTCTCTGTTTCTGGCTGTTTGGAGAATACAATGAAATCATCGGTGTTAAAGCCAGCGTAACGCCCTTGTAGTTTGATCTTAGTGATTGGGAAAGGAGGTAGGCAGGGCCCAAGCCTACCTGACAACATAAGAACAGTGAAGGCTGCTTGAACCCGCGTTTCAAAATTTTGTCCACCACCACCTGTAGAAAAAGGGTTACTTTGCTGCTTTGCTGACTCAGGCATTTATCTTCCGTGTTCCAGTCTTCTTCCGCTTGACTTCTTTATCTTAGCTTTTCACCCCATCGATCGCCCACAGATATATCACCCCAAAGCAAACTCTGTATACTGCCGCACGTGAGGCGCATGATATGCCAGCACAATGTCTTGCTTCGGCACTCCCTTTGCTACTAACCAATCGGCAATTGCGTCTTCGGTTCCATCATAGCGTTTTTCCCGATGCTGTGGGAGTCACAATACTTAAATCGCAGCCTTGACGCAGGCAATCTAAGGCATTAATTTGATGCGAATACAGTTCCTCAATTCCCAATCCCCGAAGAGCATTTTGTAAGGCTCAGGGCAAGTCTTTGGGAATTGCGTACAATGAACCAGAGGCGGGAGGGGTAATGCGAACAGCGCTAAGATGTGAAGCTAACTCTTTCGCGATCGCTCTAAATTTGGGTTGAGGAATAGCGGCAATTTCTGCTGCACTTACCTGAGAAAAGCTAGCAGACTGTATTTCACCTGCACCATTTTCTTCAGATTCGGATGAGGATTCAGGTGTTTTAGATGCCTCCCCAGGGGCGATTTCACTCCTTTCAAGAGCTTGCTGCCAATCTTTGTATAGAACGGGAACCGAGTATCCGGGAAACTTCACTATAAGTGTGTTACCCATCCAAGACATAACCTCGCCTTGTCCGTACTTGGGTGAAAAGAGCTGCTGTCCGGGGTCTAGCCACTCAGGATGCTTTCGTTCGCTGTTGGGAGTCACAGCGCGGATAAGAGCAGCATAGTCAACGGGCTCGGGGTTTGTCATTGTTTTGGGGATAACTCCAATTTTTATCATAAACTTCTTCTCCCAGACTGCTGGCATTCTCTCCCGAAGAAGGCGGCGTCATTGACTTTTGGATTTGCGCTTACTCTCAGGAATCGGGACGGGGCAATTGATTCGATCCGAATCCGCTGCCATTAGTTTAATAAGCTCAAAAGCAGCCGTGCAATCTCCCAGCGCTCGATGGTTCCCGCTCGGTAAAGGAAAATACTTATAATCTTTGTAATAATAGCTCCAATCACCTCCCCACTGTGCCGCCCATTCCATAAGGCACTCGGAGCGTTTTTTGAGCTTTAAAATTGGCAAGTGGTGAAGGTGGCAGCAGTAATTCAATATTTTAATATCGAATTCGGCATTGTATATCAAAATCCGTTTATCTTTAAGGATTTCAGCGATGCGGGGATAGACTGTGGGGAAACTCGGAGCATCGACTACCATTTCGTCAGTTATGCCGTGAAATTCTGCTGCTTCTGGGGGGATGGGAATTGAGGGTTTGATGAGAGTATCGAGCAAGGTTTCTTCAGTGCGATCGACAATTGCAATCTCCACAATCTCAGCATCGTCCAATCCAGTTGTTTCGGTATCGAGAAACACCCAATTGTTGTGGGTTAATTGTTCTCTTGCCCACTTCACCGCTCTTACCCTATCTCTTTCGATAAAACCCACTTCCCGATACCATTCTCGATAATCCCGCTTGATTTGGGCTTTGAGGCGGTTGGCGGCTAAAGTTTCCAATTGTTTAGGAGATGATTTCCTTTTTGGTCGGCAGCATTCAGGATTGTTGGGGTCGTAGAGGAGCACGTCGTATTTTTGAGTTTTGATAACTGCCACCGCTTTTAGAGGTGAAAGACCCAACTCTCCCAACTGTTTTTTAGTTTTTAGGTGTTCTGGTGGCTCGTTGGATTCACCCCACCAACTGTACTTTGCCAGATCCATATTTGATATCCCGATATCAAAACAGCATATTCAAAATATAGCTCGGTTGGTGGCACGGGAGAACCCACACAATAACCAACTCTCACAGCACTATCAAAATAGAAAACCCCCAGATAGGGGGATGAGTCGCCGCTGCAAAACTAAACGACAATCTAATTATTTTATCAAATTTATGTTACTGCTTGCCAATCGAAACCACCAATCCCGCAGCCCCAGCACCCACTACAATTGCTGCTAAATTCGGTTTTATGATGGTTCCAAAGGCACATCCAACTATCAATGCAGTAACGAGAGTTAGTGGAGCTTGGCTTTGCCTGCGTTCCATTCTAGCTATGCGTTCGTCAAGAGCTTGAAAAAGTATCGCTGTTTCTTCTTCATTGTGCCAATTGGTTTGGGTCTGTTTCCTGATAACCGCTTCTCTAGCAGCACCGTACAAAGGTTTGCCGTTCTTTCCTGTAATTTTCATTGTTAATCCTCCTTAGTTAACTTTAGTTCTGCACTATTCTCGGTTTGTTGCAAAGCTACTCGTGCCAAATCTGCACCATCTCCACCGCCTTTCCACCTTCTCGGTTTCAAATGTCCGTAACAACTAACATCGCTCCAATTCGCGGGGTCTGCGTAAGCTGCTAAGGCTTTGCGGTAAAGTTCTAAAGTCTCGTCTTTGTTATCCGATTTCTGCCAGGGTAATTTAGGTAATTTCACGTCAGTTACTCCACTATTTTGCCAAAGATTGATTCGAGCAAATCGTACCAATGTTTAGCTTTTGCAAATGCCTTGCCTCCCGTACCGCAGCCAAATACATCCCTGCTGGTTGCGGTCACTCCCAACTTGAGGATTTTTAAGCTCAACCAAAGCGCTCTATCTGGCTCGGTGGGAATCAGGGCGATTGCTTCACTAACTCGCTCGACTTCACTGCTTCCCCGATTGCTCAGAAGCGGCATCACCCTCGCCAACGCCTTCGAGCGCTCGACTTCTGGAAGTAGTGAAGTAGTGCTGCAATCCAACTCTGGCAATACTTCACCAGCTTCACCCGTTACTTTTTCTGCTTCATTAGGCGATGAAGTAAAAGTATCATCGGGTGCAGTAACTTCACCCGCATTCAAATCCTCATTCCAGGATTCAATCAGTCGTTTCTTGGCTAGTTGCCACATTTTTTTGGATTCTTCAATTTCCTGGGGGAGCGCCAATTCAGTTGTTTGAACTGTTTCAGTATTTACGGAATTTTCTGTTTGAGATGGCGGTTTCGGAATCTCTCGTTTCCATTCGCTCAAATCGGGTACGATTGCCGGGAATTCACCCAACTCGCAGCTAATCCACGCAGCCCGATTCCCCAGCGATTCCAAGTAATCCCGTACTTGCTGATACTTGGCGTATTGTTCCGAATCCTTGGGATATTTGTTGCGATACTTTTCACACTCCTCTAGGGCGAATCTACCCATATAAATGCTGCAAAAACACTCTGCCAAATCGCTCTCATCCTCTAATCCCCAGGTCACTACTTGTCGCCCCTGAGCCAAAGCAAAGATGCGGATGCCGAGTTCGCGGGCGAGAGTAATCATATCGCCCATAATCTGTTTGGCAGAAGGCGATACGATTTGCTTAGTTTTGCGATCGACAATTGCTTTGATATTCTTGCTAATCACTCTCCATTCATCAATGCCCACATTCCACATGGGGAAATCAATTCCCTTTGCCATCAATGCAGTACGCCGGATTCTCTCAGACTGCAAACTTTCCAAAGTTTTACGAATAGCATCATAATTCTCTGGAACTCCAATTACCTCTAATCCAGTCCATTGATGCGGTTTGCGTTTGATGGTGATGACTGTTTTTCTCTGGGATGGTATCACATCCATTAGCCAATCAAAGAGCGTGGTTTTTCCACCGTTGGTGGGTGCAACTCCTCTAATGTGGGGAAACATCTCAGGAGTATCCCTAAACTGTTTCCAATCAAAGAATTTAACACCTAAATCCGGAGTTATTGGTAATTCTACACCCAACAATTGATTGCTCAGGAGTGCGGGTGCTGCGTTTTGTTCGACTTGGGCATCTTCAACTTCCTGAGACTTTGATTCCATTGAAGCGGGCAAAGATTTAGGGGTTGTCAAAGCATCCAACAGTTCGGGGTTCTTCTCTAAATAAAGTGTGTTGTAGCCGTCATAGAGTTCTCGTTTGAAGTCCTTGACTCTCAAATCAGCGGCAATCGCTGTTTTCTGGATTTCTTCGCCATCCAAAATATCGCTGGTTGTTGCCTCTAACTGCTTCAGCCGCGCTTCCTCAAGAGCATTCGATTCATCTATCTTCCTCTGCTTTACCGATGCTGCACTGGATGCAAAATAGGCTGCACCGAAGCTGATGGCAGCAACTGCACCAGATGCTGTCCGCAGCAGCCCCCAACCTTGATACAGCTTCACAAACTTGGCATTCTTGGGATACTTTGAACCCGATACTATAACAGGCGTACAAGGATTTGTAGCAGGGTTGCAGTAACTGACGTGTTTGTCGAAGTAGCCGAACAAACTAAGTCCGGTGCATCCGATGCCCGCAATCAAAATAGCGATCGCACTTTTCATCGATTCCTCCGCAGCAATGCAACCAACTTCATCAGCACCACCGACAAACCGACTATCACCCCAAGCTGCCACACTGTTGTTACTCTAAAGCCGAAGCCTACAACCAAAGGCATATTTGCTAGCAACCACGCCGCATCCCAAAATGCAACCGCAGTTCCGACAATCACCACCAACCCGCTAATCCGACGCATCGACAGCAAGTAGGGTGTAGGATTTTTCGGTTTGACTGCGAACAAACCACCAGCTAGTAAAATCACTGCGACGAGCATTACAGGAGCACCGACAATCCTCGCAACGTGAGCGATGGATAGTCCAACCGCAAACCAGAATCCTTGACCGCAGAGACTGTTTAAGTTTTTGATCAACCGGCATTGGTCTGATTCTTCAAATTCTGGGAGTTGTGATTGCTGTGGAGCAACGGTCGGAGTTTGAGGTTTGGGGATGAGAAATGGTGGCAACTGCATGGTTATTTACCTGAGAAAAAGTCAAAGGCTTTACCGCCCCAATTTCTTAGCCAACCGCTTTTATTGGCAGCGTTATTGGTGGCGTTATTGGTGGCGCTAGTGGTTGCATAATTAGTTGCGTTATTGGTTGCGGTATTGGCAGGACTTAATTGTTTGCTAGTCGATGATGACAAGCCATATTTGCCACGAGTACCGTAAGCGAACAAATCTTTTATTCTATTTCTCTCTTCACTTTTTGCCTCTTGAGCTACTTGTCGCTCCTCAAAGTTTGCTGCTTCTTTATCAGGTTTTCTCGATAGCGTCTCTTTTTGGCGGACTAATCTGTTAGCCACAATCTGAAGAGAAATCTCAAGGTCGTATTCCGCTAAATCACTGTAGTCGATAACTTCTTGGTCGAGAAGTCTGACGCCAACATCCGAATCTTTGGCTAGCTTTTTAGTATTGGCTTCCCAACCTTTCCATGCCAAGAATACGTCGAGGGTGGCTCGATCGATCTTCTCCATGCCATTAGCACCGGCTTTGACGCAGCGGGCAATAAACTCGTTGTACTTTACAACACCATTAATATAGTCATTGACGTGTTTTTCCAACTTATCGAGGTTGTCAATCAGAAACTTGATTTCTTCAACTGAATCTACAAATGCCCCCAATTCTTCCTCGGACATCCCGGCAAAGGCTGAGGGGTCAAAGCCGTAGTATCCCTGAAAGGAAGTCAGCATTTCGGGTGCGCTATCAAATGCTTTGACTTTTCCCACTAGGGCCGGTGCGATGGCTCCACCGCCTGTGTATTTGACAATTGCATTCACGGTTTTTCTCCTTTACTTTGTGCTACTTTAACTGCGTTTGTCCCGTGCTTCCATTCACCAGATAGATACCAATCAGCCCATTGCGTTGCCGAACAAAAAGCTCTATCCTCATTCCCTTCAACTCCCATTTCGATTGGGTCGCAATCGCCGTCGTAAACGTACCAGCCCGCAAAATCTTTTTCAACAACAATCTTGATTCTCACTCCCAGATAATAGAAAGAGCCATCGGGTTCTGGTTCTGCGGCTTGGGATCTGTCATTCTCAATGATTTCACCCCGATTTCTCAATTCACTAAAAGCAGCACCGTGAATGGCAAATAGGGTAGCTGTCGGTAACAAATTCGCAATTTTATCCAGCATTCTATTGCCTCCTAATTCTTTGGTTTTTGTGAAGCAACTAACGGTTGCAGTAAATCCCTCAATTCGCGAGGAAGCGCCATCAGCACCCGTCTGTCGCCCTTGGTTTCTTTGTACCGAACGGCTGCATTGAGGAGCGATATCGGAATCTCAAATTCTTTGTATTGGTTAGTTAATTCTTGCCACAGATCCAACCAAGTTCGCGCTGCTTTGTCGCTAACCATTTCTGACATGAGCGCGGGGATGTTGTCTCTAGTTAAAACTACCCCCAATGCCGTTATAGATGACTTCCGCACGTACAATTCAATGAACGAGGGAATGTAGGCTTTCCAGCATTCTGGATTGTTGGTTGCAAAGAGTTCCTCTATCGTTTCAATTTGGTACATCTTGTTAGCTCCACAAAACTGAGTAATCTAGTTGATTCAGCATTAATTGCTTACTCCCCAATGACGGTGCAAATTGATAGTGATTGTGAGTGCTGTTGTCGATATTCTGGGATACTTGAACTACCGTAGGCGGTAAATCCTTGACGGCTTGCTTGTAACCGTCGTGGTAAGAAGACTTGACCAAATAAACCAGCATTACCGGAATGGCTGCAAACAGGATTGACGCACAAATTACAGAGAGTTTTTCTGACATAATTGTTACCTCAATTTTTCAGGATCGTTGTTCTCTTCAGGAGACATCAAAAGGTGGATCGATTCCTGAGTCAAATCGTTGCTGATTGCTGGTTGTTCGAGTTCATTATTTTGAGTGCAATCTAATTAGCCAACCACCAATGTATCCACGCTTCAGCAGCCGTTATTGCTTCTTCTCGTGTGGTAGATTTTCCTGACTTAATTATGTCAATTCCAACGGTATCGATGACCCTCCACTCCCAAAAATCACGATGTTTTATTGCTTGGACAGACAATCCTCTACATTCAAAAGTAATTTCTCTTTCGTCTGTATATCCAACTATCCAAGTTCTAATTGCACCTCGCTCCTGGAGGTTATTGAATCCAGCGCTTGCTATCCTATCGACAACTTCCACCGGCAGCAGATTAAACACTTTAGTCAACATTTTGCACCTCGATAGTTTGTTCAGATTTATCGGTTGGCATCAAAATATGGATGAATGATGCTGTCAAATTTGGGCTAACGTCGGGTTGAGGAGTAGGAACAGACAAGTTGTGAGTAATAACTGTTTTCGGAATCGGTACGGCTAAGTTATTGCTAATGGATGCCGATTCTGTTAATTCGGAGAAATCAGTATTTTCATTTGGATATAAATTCATTGGTTTTCCTCAAGGTAAGTAGGTTTTCTACGGTTGATTTTCGGGTGTAAAATTGCGGCTTGTAACTATGAAATCTTTTTCACATTGTTCATTCAATCGACTGCTGAATTTTGTGCAGCATATCGAACCACAGCACGAGCTGCTTCTGCTACCTGTGCGTCTGCAATGATTTGGGCTTTGTCGATAATTTGTTGACGGTTTTCGCCCTGAATGCAATTGATAAGTTCGCCGTTTTGATAAACATTGCCGTAGTGTTGACCGCTGCGGTAGCTGATGATTTTTAATTCGTAGACTCCATCTATATCGAGCATTTGATACCGCTGTCCGTCTACGACCTTGTGAATGAACCAATCCGTCAACCAATTCAGCATTTTAGTACCCCTTGAGAAGAATTTCATTAGTCGGCTTGTAAAAAATTACATAGCCGTACTCGACGCAGTATGCTTTTAAAAGCTGATACTTTTCATTGTCTTCAGTAAAAAGGAAATGCACTAACTCTTGCTCTTTTCTGCCCGACTCAGCATAGTGAATTGTTGCCATAACTTCTCTGATTTTAATCAAGCACATCCTCCTACCAGCACGGCAACGAGAGCTAATTGCGACCAACGTATATTTGATGGTTTTCCAAAGCTTTAAGGGAACGATTGAGTACATTTCAACGAATCCAAAGCTTTCAATCATTGTCATCTCCTCCTAAGCATTCGTGTCCCTCGCGACACTCATAGTCCTGTTGTTCTGTTTCAAACCGATAGCAAACCCCTGGATACGTGCATTCTTCAGGGCCCACGCATTCGGGAGGAAAATACTTCTCTTTGGGAATGCAGAGATTTTTGTTCTCGTCTGCTGGCTCCAAGAAGACTTTTTCAGCACCAAACCTTAAAATTTGCTCCTTCATGTAATACAGGCTGAGGTCTTTGATTTGACAAAAGCGCTGGCATTCGTTGGCTGAGTTGTAAACAAAAACATAAGTGTCGTCGTGCCAATGAAGGACTTCTCGATTGCATACTGAAATCAACATTATTTTCTCCAAAAATACTTACAAAAACCTCATTAAGGCGATTGTATCTTCAGCATTTGTGTTCAGGGGCAACTCAGTTGTTTTAATTTGTTTGTTGCCCCCGCATCTCAGGCTCAGGAAAAAGATTAGCTGAAACAATACTTTTTCACGCTTTGCCTGTTGCAGAGCTAGGGCTTCTCCTAACTCCTGGTGAGCCTTTACCAGAGTCCTGGCAATATCCTCTGCTGCTGCTGTTGCGGTGCTGGCTCGATTGGTAACGCAGGCTTTGGGACTGGTAGATTTGCATCCCGCAAGTCCAAAGGGGCTGTTTTCACTGCCGTCGTAAGGACACCAAAGTTACCTCGAATTTGAGATGCGAGCTCGGTCAATCCACTTGTCAGATGGGCGCTGAGAGAAATCTTAAAAGCATCTAGCATTTGGTCGCTCACCGCCACCGCAACATCGGCCATCCCCAAGGATGCTTCGCGGGTCATTCCCTCTATCGCTTGGATTGCTCCGCTTTTTTCTTCGTTAGCATCGCGCTTGGACTCACCGGCAATCGCATCTGAGTCAATGTCGTTGCAGTATTCCCCGCGTCCGTTGCGAGTGCTCGCTATTTGTTCTAGCGCCGAATGCGGTGCAATTCGTTGGTTGAGTACCAGCTCGAAATAGAGGTCGAGTTCAGCGCTATCTTCTTCGCTGAACTTAGAGTTTTGCCAATCTGGGTGTCCTAAAGCTTTGCGCGCGTTGGTCACGTCCGAAACTTTGTTGAGTCCCCATTTGACTTTGATATCGCGGCGCTCAATTGTTAGTTCGGTGTTCGCATTCATATTCATATTCATGAGTCGGTAATCCTTCTTCTGTTAATCGTTCTCGGACAGTTGCAATGCAGCGGTTGGCTTGCTGTATCCAGGTTTCTAAGGTTAACAAGCAATTCAAATGAAATGGAGAAAATGTCCGCCGGTAAGGTGCTCTTTGAAACTCTGGGCATTCTGCTTCCAAAAGCGCGAGTCTGGTCTTGAAAGTAGCTTCTGGCATCGGTTTACCCGGATTGCCTAGAATGACCCTGACCTCTGCTCGAAAGTAACTTGGATGCTGCCACTTGCCTTGCGTGCTGTTGAAAACTGCTACATCTACAGGTTTTTTAGGTGTTGGCATTTTCTGGTTAGCAAATTGTTAGCTATTTGTTAGCTACTTAGCCCAAAAGTCTGATTCTTTGGTTAGCTATTTGCGGAGTTGCCCGAAGTAGCTAACCAAGAATTTAAAAAAAATTATTGTCTCACCGGGACGCTAAACGATTTAGCATCCCAAATCCCCCAGACTTCGCGGGCAGAGGAAACTGCACTTAATATGGCTTCCTGCTGCGATCGCCCGAAAACTCTAATCTCCCGAGGCGGGTTGTACTTGCGGGTGACGGTGACGCTCCATTGGATTTGATGGCTTTTGAGTGCTCTCATCGATCGTCCCTCCCGTCACCGACATTGGGCAATGTCTCTGAACTTTGGACTAACAAAGAACCCGAGAGCAAGCGAATCATTTGCAGCGCTTCACTCTCAGACATCCAAACATTTAAATGTTCAGATGTTAGGAACAAATCTAAGAACTCGCATTCGGACACCGCTTCCAACACCTTGCACGAGTAGTGCTGGGCGTAGGCGATAGCTTCGATGAGCGCCTTCTTCTGGATGTCGGTGCTGGTGGTTAGAAGTTTTTGCCAGCATGGATGGAGTTGGCGGATCGAGAATTGGTCGGCGATCGCTCGCACCAAACTCAAAGCTTCAGCGGATGTTGGCAAGAAGTCAAAAGTCAAAGGCCACTTATCCCCGAACAATTCGATCGTCCCGCATTCTTTGATAGCGCGGGTGAGGGTATCGCTTTGACGGAATGAATAGACGGAGGCTTCCATCAGGGCGCTCAGTTCCTGGTGTGGCATCGCGTTAAGTGATGTCAACAACTGGCGGTACAAAGCGGCAGTTGTTGTATCCGGTTCTGGTGCGGGTGCGGGTGCAGGTGCTGCCAAGAAAGGTGCGGCTGCTTCAATGGGTATCGGTATCTGTGGTTGTGTCATGATGGTCGGAGCATCCTTGTTGATGTGCCAGACCCCGCCCTAGAAGATTGCAAGTCAGAGGGGCGGGATTTGGTTTGTTTGCAGTTTTTTTCTATTAATTGATTGATTTGGGCGATCGCCTCCTTGCGACCCATAGTTTGAACCAGTTGCCGAAACTCCCAAAGAATTTCGATCGCCTCTCTACGAAACCCGCGACTGTTTGCTTGGTAGTACCAGCCAATCGGCTCCAATCTTTGAAGCACCGCAACATCTCGTTTTAATTGAGATTTACTGATATACAGCAATTCCAACGCTTCGTTGCGAGATATATAGGAGATGTCCTCCGGTAATGGCAGGCTGTTCATGACATGGGCTGGTTGCTGGCGATTTTGTGAACCAGGCTCTTAACTGGCTCGCAAATCAATCATTACATAGGGACAATATAGGTGCAATAGTGGTACAAATATATGAGCCATTCGTGAGCCAATCTTAACATTGCTCCACAAATGCACCACTATTGCAACAGAAATGAGATAATAAAGTAAAAATATTGGTAGAATTTATGGCACGCAAGGATGACCGATTGCACGTAGCACCATTGGGCGAATACTACGACGACATATTAAAGATCGATAGCTGGATCAACGCCCGCCCAATTTCTAGCCAAGCTAATTCGCTGCTCTGTGTAAAGCTGCAAGAACGGGAGGAGCGGATTCGAGCGCGAATTGAATACCTCGCAGCGAAGCGGGGAATATCAGGGAAAGAGCTGTGGAATCAAATTCTCAAGGGAGATGCAAAAAAATTGGAGCCAGAGGATATCAGCGAAGTCTCAGATTGAGAAAAAGTTAGAAACTGGCGCTGCCACAAATTGACACGAGGCAAAAACTTGCAATTCCAGGGGGGTGACGTGCTCTGGCGATCGCGCTTGTTACTTAAAAAACTAGGTTGAACTGTCGGTGTATAGACGCCCAACTCACCTATCGAAGGTTTGGTGTATACCCAATATTTTGCAGGCAAAGCGTCAAAGTGAGGATGTCATGACTGAATCAGTGAGAGCAGTTCGGGCCGCAGTGCAAATAGGTTCCCTAACAGTCGATGGGTTCATGTTGCCAGATGGGTCATATCGGATGAGTCAGACACAAGTAGTTGAAGCAGCGGGCTTATCCCGACGCAACGTGTCCGATTTCTTACGCTCAAACGCCGGCGAAAGCTTATTGGGTGAAGGTTACACGGGTACGATCTTTGAGTGCGATTACTACGAGCGCTTACTTAGGGAACACGGCATCGATCCTTGGAGAATTCCGGGGGCACAGGATGAACCGGGTTAATTACTATCCCCAAAATTGGAATTTTTCGATTCCCAAATTCCTTGCCAGCTAGCAATCCAAGTAACACGTTCAAGTTTAAAATTTGGGGGTGTCTATTAAATCATGGAATTAGGGCTCTTCAAAACCACCGAAAAGCCCGCAGCAACCAGACCAGACAAAAAAAAGAGTCCGCTATCTATTGAAGAGACGGCAGACAAACAAATTTAAAATTATTTAGATTCATCATAATCGATATCTGCGATTACTGCAAAATTTACACCTATGTAAATATCACGGTAGTGAAAGCAGGGCCGTCTCTTCTACATATAGCGGGTTTTTTCACAAAAACCAGTTAGCAGCGCTATGAGTAGCGAGAGAGGATTTATGAATGTTGTAGGGCAAATTCAATCTACCGCGTATCTTTCCAGCAAACACGAGCAGCACATCACCGCCAGGGGCTTGCTCAACGACTGGGCCCGAGCAAACTGCCGCACTGTATCTGCTGATGAGGCATCAGTATATTTGGGATACAAGGCAAAGTCTGGCGGCATCCTGTTTCTGGGAAAAACAACGCAATTTCAATTCAGACCGGATAAACCTTGGAAATCAGAAGGCTGCAAAAAAGCACCCAAATACCGCACGCCGGTGGGAGAGTACGACGCATTCTTGCCCCAGCATCCCACCGACAAAAACTACTGGGAGCCAGAAAATCTCAAACAGCACTGCTACCACATCAACGGACACCCGTGCATTGTCCTCACCGAAGGCCCGTTCAAAGGAATCGCCGGGTGCGCTAACGACATCCCAACTATTGCACTGCTGGGCGTTTCAATGGGTCTAACCTCTAAAAAAGGAGACATTCAAGGCAAGCGCTACTTGGTCGAAACTTTAGAAAAGTACGCTCGTGCCGGTTTTGGGTTCATCATTTCCTTTGATGCAGATGCAGCCACCAACCCAAACGTCACCTGGGAACAGCGGAAACTTGGCCTTGTGTTGCTCAAGTTCGACGTTCCGGTCTACAGTGCGACTGGGGGCTGGGATGCGGGTACTGAAGGCGAGACAAAAGGCATGGACGATTTCATTCAACGAAAGAGCATTGAAGCTTTTAGAAAAGTGCTGGCCACGTCCGTTACTTTTAAGGACTGGGAATCAAAAACCTTTGGAGGCGACGGCGGCAGCGGTGGAACTAGAGACAGATACTTAGTCCCCAAGTCCACAACGTTTGAGGTACACTGCCTCAAGAATTTATTCGGAGATGATTGGATAGTTGTCAACGATGCTTTCTACCAATGGAACGGGCGCTATTGGCAGTTCGAGCACTTCGAGGACGTGAACAAACTCATCGGCGACTTTACGGAGAATTGCTACGAAACAGCAGAAGTCGGCAAAAAGTTTAAGTTCGGCACCAACAAATTCTTAGATTCGGCTTTTAAATATTGCCGGAAGGTGCTGCACAAGAAGGTTGATACTTCTCGAAACCACCTCAAATCGTTCTCGAACGGTACTGTAGATTTGAGGACTGGCGAACTGTTCTCACATGACAAAGAGCATTACCTACTTTCTTGTTCCCCCTGCGATTATGTCCCGGGTTCAGAGTGTCCGGCAGAATTTCAGAAATTCATCTTTTCTGCTTATGGTGCTGAACAAGTAGAAGTCATCAGGGCCATAACTTCGATGTACTTAGACCCAACCGCACCTTACGGGAAGTTTGCTTACTTGATTGGGGATAGCGGTAGCGGGAAAGGCGTGATGCTGCGGACTTGGGCTAACTTACTTGGCGAAGAAAACAGCGTCAGTTCCAATAGCTTGACTGAGCTGACAAAACCTGAAGGCCGGCATCAATTATTAACTGGTAAATCCCTGTTTTACATCCCCGATGCTGGCGGATTTCTGAGCGGACTCAAAGCTTTTTACGAATTGGTGGACAACGGCGGCATTTCGGGACGCGCTCTATTTTCTGCATCGGCTTACCAGAAGAAATGGAACGTTCGATTTGCGATCGCATCCGTCGAACACATCCAAACAGAGAATAGCGGCGACGGTTGGGACAGGCGCTGCATACCGCTACAAACTCGCCCCCGCACCGCCAACATTGAAGATCCAGAACTGGGTCGCAAGCTATCCACCGAGTTAGGTGAGATTGCCGGTTGGGCGCTATCAATGGACAAGACAGAGCGCGACCGCATTTTGCTCGTGCCGTCAATCAACCCGTCAATTGTCGCGCTCAAACAAGACGGCGCAATTCTGGGAGATAGCGTCCGTTCGTTCGTCGATCGCTGTTTGAGATCGGGTGGCGAGAGTTACGCTGGCAGTGATTTGCATAGTTGGTATGTGGCATATTGCAAAGCCCACAACCTCTCGCCGAGCGGTTACAACAAATTTGTCCACCACTTGCAGCGAGTGCTCTCAAATCATTGGAAAGCTTCCGAGGTTGTGCGAGAAGGCGACAAAATCAAGCGCATTCCGGCTCAGTGGCGGGGACTTCAGATTTTACCGTGCTTTGTTGATGTAGCAGTCGCAGAGGATGAAGATGGCAGCAACCGCCCGCACATCCCGAACTGGGCTTGCATCAAAACTATTTGTGCTGATGGCGGATTGCAAGAATTAGCCGAAACCCGCACGGTTACAGGCACTTCAGCGATTGCAGAAATTCCAGCACATTCTCAAATAGCTCAAACCGTTGTGGTTACAGGCGTTACCAGCAATTCTGAAATTGTTACAACATCTAAAAACCCTACAACCCGCATGGTTACAGACGTTACAGCGTTACAGGATGAAAGTAGCCTATTTGAAAAAACACCATCACCTGACATCGCAGAGAGTATTAATAATAAAGTCGAGTCTCAACCAGTAACTGATGTAACGCCTGTAACAGCGCCTGTTACACCCACTTTTGAGGTGGAAGCCAAACCGTGTAACAACCCAGAAACTTGTAACAATCCGATCGCCCCTCAACTCCAATTCACCCCCGGCGATCGAGTGAAAGTTTCGGCCCAGTATCCCGGTGCCGAGGAGTACAAAGGCGAGCGAGCCACCGTAGTTGAGGTGTGGAGCGATGGGCTGTGTCGAATTGAGCTTGACCGCGAAGTGGCAATTCTCGGTCAATCAAAAAAACAACTCAACCTTGACCGGCGTTATTTAGTTTCACAATCCGCTGCTGACTCAAATCTCAACGAAAACGAACTAGAACTGGTTGAACGTGCACTCAAAGCAATCGCGGACAATGACCCCGCAGCCGCCAATGATGTCTATTGCCAAGTGCATGAATTGGGAGTCAAGGAAGCGGTCAAAGCACTGCTAACAAACGATGAAAATGAGGATTTTAGACGGCTAGTTAAAGTTTGGAAGAAAAGGAAAAGTCAGCCTTAAACTAACCCCAAGATGCCACTTTTAGTTTGGTGTATACCCGCAATATTGGTTTTCCCCGCCTAGCCTTAGCACTTTTAAGCCCTGGGTCAGGATATGCTTTTTATTTGTAGTTTACACGACTCGATGAGAGTTTATTAATTGAATCTTTGTTCTTTTTCCCTTAAAACGCTTACCTGTAGTAGTTACACCATAAGGTGTGACTGTTAGCACTTGAGTGCTAGCATCATATGACTGCATTAATTCTTTATAAGTGTTTATAAAATCACGTGTTTTTAAATATCCTGCTTCTTCAGGTAACAGTTTTTTTTCTTCTTTTATTTGCTTATAAGTTTTTTCAAAATCTGAAAATGAAATTAAAGCTACTCCCATAGATTGTGGAGGCACTATGCCGGGAATGGCTTCCACTTCAATACCTGCCATTACTTCCTTTTTATTCTCCTTTAATGTAAGAAATATGTTAATCAAATTAACAAAATTAAAGTCCTTTCCTCTGTTGGTAACTCCTACTTCATTAATTATTACAGGATTAGAGCTTTTATTAACAACTTCAATTAATAAATAGTTGTTCAAGGGTTTATTTAGCGCTAATAAACTATAATTATCACGCTTAATTTCAATTGTTATTGCTGTTCGATCTTTATTTACGTTATAGAGAAATGTGCAGAAACTAATAACAAAAACTAAAGTGCTAATAACCGCTGTGTATAGTTGTAGTCCAGTCGTTGGTGTTAAAGATGATAGCCAGGATTTTAAAACATTAAACATTATGTAATACCTCTTTGGCTTAGCTGTAATGTTTCTAATTATAGGTGAGAATATTTAAGTATGCCCGCTTAGCATTTGACACCCGTTTATAGAAATGGTTAGGTAGAGGTATTAGCCATTTATGGGAACGGTGATGAGTAACGAAGCTGTAGCAGTTTTAAGCCGAGGGTCAGGATATTGAACTTCCCCGCCTAACCTCACACCTTTTGGGAATTGTAACGGAATGTAACGTTTATCTCTGGCCCTGCGATTTGGGAACTAACCTGACTCCCTAGACTCTGCATTAGCTCTAATTGTTAGGATTAATATTGCTGTGCCTTAGCTTAAGTTGTCTTACATATACCACCTTACACGTTTTGCATACTGCCTTACACCCTCTTCCCTATTCTCTAGAATCAAAGCTACAATTAGTAAGTTCTTTAAAAAAATGCAAATAATATGCCTTCTCAGTCACCTGGTATGTATATTGTTTTAAGTGGGATCGTAGCTGCCGTAATTTCAGGTATTTTCTCACTATGGACAAATTCAGTTAATGATAAATCACAACTAGAACGAGAAGAAAAACAACGTACTTGGCAACTAGAACGAGAAGAAAAACAACATATTCTGCAAGAAGAAAGCGAGCAAAAAAAATGGTATCGAGAAAAAGTTTATGATTCTTATAAAACATCATTTCAGGTTTTAATAAAAATTCAACAAGAAGAGCTTGACAGTGTAAGTAAAACTAATGATATTGTTAAGAAATATACACATATTACTAACATAAATAAACTCATTTTAGAATTCAATATTGAATTTACTATGATAATAGCTAACCATCAAGATAAAGATTCTGAAGAATTTATAAACAAACTAAGTACAATTGATAAATGTTTGAGAGCAGCTACAATTGATAAATCTCTAGAAGAAGACTCTTCAAAAGTACGACTTATAATGATTGAAATAATGGAAAATGATTCAAGAATAAAAATATAGCAAAACCATCTAATTTGTAGACAATTAGTTCAATAAATGCAAGCGTTTCATGTGGTTCTACATTCATAACTCAAATGGAAATGGGAGAGGACTGTTTGAGAAACCGCTTATGGAGATGAGAGAGGGCTGTTTGGGTAACCAATAGGCAACCGCTTATGGAAATGGTATGTAACCACTTATGAAAATGGGATATAGCTACTTATGGAAATGAAAAAGGGCTACTGTTTCTTAGAATATATAAACTTAGTTACTAATTGATTATCTAGTACCATATCTAGTGAAAAAAAGTAGTTAAGCGAAAATAACCATATTTATTTCCAAGAACATAGTAAAATAATGTTATTCAATTATATAGTCGTAACAAAAAATAACTATGACTCTACTACCTGCATTTGTTCATATTATTGAATCCCCATCCGCTGATGACCTTCTTAACGGACGCACAGAAGGACGTGTCCTTAATGAGATTCTTAATCTCGCTAATATCCCTCATTGTTACAATTTAGCTACAACACAACAAACATTTTATACTGCACTAGAAACACGCCTAAACGAAGCATCAAAAAAGTTTCAAAAATACCCCATACTTCACCTCAGTATGCATGGTAACGAAAATGGCATTGGTCTAACTGACAATACATTTCTACCGTGGGCTGATTTACAAGCAATGCTTACACCATTAAATAATCATTTGAAAGGTGAACTTTTAATTTGTATATCCTCTTGTTTTGGTAGTTGTGGATGTGTAATGGCAATGAATGAGGATAAAGATGAGCCATTTTGGGCTTTAGTTGGTAACAATTATTCAGTTTCTTGGGAGGATGCAGCAGTTGCCTACGTTACTTTTTATCATTTACTGTTTAAAAATACTCTAGTTGAAAAATCTCAAGTTAAGGAATATGTGGAGTACATGAAATTAGCTTCTAAAGACAATAATTTTGAGGTTTGGTGGGGACGTACAATAAAAACAGCTTGGGCTAAACATATAAAATAATTAAGCTAAGAAAAATTATTAAAATATCTCAAAAAAGCAGTTCTTATGATTTATGGAACTGCTTTCAGGGCAACCTTCACTGTTTATGGAAATGCAACTTTGAGATACCTAACCTCACCCTGCAACGTTGCCGTAACGGTTTCGGGTTCTAGGCTGGGAAATATGGATATCCTGACGTAGCAGCACGGGTTACAGGGCGTAGGCGGGAAAATGTCGCTTCCCGGATCAGATTCGCTGTCCGGGACAGACAGTCTAAAATCACACCTATAGGGAGGGATGTGCTATGTAATCAATCAAAACTTCAGTAATTCGAGGATGATAATCCTCAATATTTCGACTAATCCCGTGTGCACATGAAATAAATGTTTCCTGTACTTCCTCAACCTGTATTTCTATCGCAATACGTTGTGCTATTAAATCATCCAAATTGGGACCTAACATATACATAACTTGCTTCATGACAAACCAACGATGATGTAACTTCCCCAATACAGCACCTGCTAGAGCAGTCGCGGATTTGCAATCAAGGTTACCTAATTCAAAAATTACTTCTAGTCGCCTAATAATTACGTCGCAGTAATCAAAGACAAAGTAGCTATAACTACGTGCCCAATCAGAATAGGCGAGAGCCACTACTTGCCAAAGTTCTTCGTCGAGTAAATGTAGTTTTCTTAACACATCTTCATCGATTGCCTGACATATAACCCATAAATCAGATTCGTCTTGTGTTGCCTTAATAAACCTTGCAAAAGTTTCTAACTCTTGGTTGCGCCAGTCAGAAATATTTTGCAATTTATCTACCCATTCTGTAGCGCTAGTGCTAGGAGTAAGATTTTGGGGTTCTGATAAAATTTTGAGGAGTGCGCCACGAACTGCTGTAATATGCTTAAATCGCTTCTTTGGGTTAATTTCAGTACATTTCTCAATAATCAGACCTACAGGGCCTTGACTTGTATATTTGTGATAGGGTATACGAACATGACCTCCAAATAGATCATGCAGTATGCATCCAAAAGCATAAATATCTACCTTTAGTGTTGCGTTGCGAAAATCTTCAACTTGTTCGGGTGCACAATATTTTGCGGTTCCCCAAGCCGAATCAAGGGAGGTTAATTTAGTCGTAGCGCCTGTAACAGGAAGCACTAAACCAAAGTCTGATAGCTTCCAACGCCCCTGATGAAAAAGAATATTCTCTGGTTTGAGGTCGCGGTGAACGTAACCGAGGGAATGAAGCTCTTCCAAAGCATTGAGAATATCAGATAATGCTTCCCGCGGAGTAGTGCCGTTAATGCAGGCATCCTGTATTTCTTGCGAAAAATTTCTATCAGCAAGAGGCATAGTAAACCAAGGAGTTTCGGCTTGGAGATCGGAATCAAGAACTTCTATAAAGTAATCAGCACTAAGTGATGATTGAACTTTAACTTCTCTCTGAAACCGTTTTTTTAACTTTGGTACTTCAGCCGCAGCCAGGATATCTGGAAGAGGGTCAAATACTTTTCGGGCAACTATTTCTCCATTGCCTAGCTCAACCTTCTCAACTCGACCGAACCCGCCACGATTGATTACATTTAATACTTTCATAGATATGGATCAATTCTTCAATTTTTAACATTTTAAGAATAACCTTACGGTTACCGCTACATTAATAATGTATACACTATCCTGATATAGTCGCAGTGTTTCCACCATCTTAGACGGGAAATTTGCGTTTCCTAACGTAGTGGCAAGGGTTAGAAGCTTAGGCGGGAAAATAGGGGTATCTTCGTTTAAACCTCTAGCGGGATTTTTTCGACGGCTTACCATTTATATTTCGTAGTTACAATTTAAGATTTAAGTCGTTGGAAAAATCTCCGCACTGCCGTCCGCAAGGACACCTAAAGCATTGTGTCATGCGGCTGAGACTATTTAACCACCTTAGCGTTTCCAGCCTCTGGCTCAGTAAATGGATTTTTTCTGATAAAGTTTTAGTAGGTGCAAGCCTAGGATGGAATTACAAACGCTTCTGACTTACCTGTAAGGAAGTTGATAGAAAGGGCAAACAGCATCTACTTGTATTTCAGAATAAATCATTACTTCTCCCTGCCAAGTCATATACTGAGAACCAGGACTCTCCAAAATCAAATCTGCATTTGCATTATGACGGTGGAATTTAATATCTGGTGTTTTCTTAGAAAACTCATTCTCAAAGAATAGAAGTGGCAGTTTACTGATGCGTTCTGCAATTGACTCTATATTATATTGGGAGGCGGTATCATTAACAGCGACATCGCGAGGCAGTTTTATTTTGTGAAAGTGACGAACAGTTCTGGCTATTGCAGCCATCAAATGATCGCCAACTCGGTAGAGATTTGCAAAGTGATAACGTAGGTCACGATTTAAAGAAATAGCGGTTATACCACCGGGATGAATTTCAAAATCAGGACCTATATGCCCATTAGGTTGCATCCCCTCTAGAAAATACCCAATAATGCGAGCATTTTTAGGGAAAGTTTGAATACTTGTCTCTACAGTACGTGCAACTATGCCACGTCCCCTTGAGTACATCATTATAGGACGCAATTGACTACCATTGTGTTTAATCTTATTAACAATAGGAGCAAAGGATTCTCTGTAGTCATTGATTGCATTCCGAAAATCCTTATAAGCAGGGTGTCCGACCTTATCCAACCAACGGTCTGGATGTTTTTCCTGAACCTTGCTATCATATGGGTGAATAACTTTAAGAATAGAATAGCAATCATCAATGTGAGATTGTAAGGCGTATAGTAATTCTTTTTGTAAATCAGGCAGCTTTTTCAAAGGATAATCTAAATTTCCATCAGCATTAAACAAAGCCGTAGAAATCCGATCTATTTCATCTAGAACAGCATTGAAAGACTGTATTACTTTCTGTATTGAGTTACTATAGATTGAGAACGGATGCCGTTGGGTATGATCTTTATGATAGGTAAAGCTTTCATTGAGAAGTTTTAAACAATTAAATGCTTTAGGCTGCAAGTTGCCATCTCTATATGTTTTACGTTCGAGGTTCATAGAAGCATAAGTGAGTCAGGTTGTATTACAAGTGTAACACATTGAGTTTGATTAAGGACTGCTAAAGCCTCGGCGCTAATGTCAATATGTCCCAAAAGTATGGGAGTAACTTGTCATTGACCTCTTTTCTGCTGCCAATTGCTTAGTTTTGGGGGTGAATTATTGAAATCGCATTATACATCTTTTGCCTGTATGCTGACCTTGCTGTAGCGGTTACAAGCTCTAGGCGGGGAAAGTGTTGTACATAACTTCTTCTGTTTACAATAATCCTGCTTGACGCTGGCTCCCGGCAACTGCCACACTCCCGGCTTAGCTTTAGGCTCCGGCTCGTGCCTTTTAGCATCCCTTCAAGGAGCATCAAAGCCAGCGATTTTTCTGTTTCACAAGCTCAAATAATTTTGTTTTTCTAATGTGTGTAAGGATACGACGGAGAAGTTAAAATGTATCTAATGTAATGGTCAACCAATTCAATTAAAAAGCTATTAACTAATGGAAGACAATAAGATTTCCCAATTCATTCAAGCGCTGGCATTCTTTGAGCTAGAGTTAGAAGAAATGACCGGGAAGCCTGGGGTTGAAGATAGAAGAGGCCAAGTTATTGCAGTAAGGAAAAAAGGCGATAAGTCACGAATACTGTGCGCTTATTCCACCTATGACGAACTGTTGAATTGGGCAAAACAACAATTTCAATACCCAATTTAACGCTTTTGTTGAAGATAATTTCACAGCCGTTTATTACCATTGGAAAGCCGCCACACTTCCTGCCCTGTTCGATCGCTCCCGACAGCCTTGGTGTATACCCACTGTTAGCGTACATCAGCTTTGATTCTGTTTGCGATAATCCCAAGGACGCTGACCGCCACCAGGAAGCTGCCACACTCCCAGCTTTTGCGATCGCCCGATTTCCTCTGCCGTATCGAACACATCAGCATTGTGGCAGTTGCCACTGAATTGCTTGTAGTGGTAAGCCATTCCCGCTGTGAGCATTTCCTCCTGTACAGATTCTTCACCCTGCGGCGTATCAAACAGCACTTCGGCAACAGTACGGCCGTAGCGGTCTCGATCCATCTCCACTACTATTACCTCACCTTTGGCTTTATTCAAAAGCGATCGCAGGTAATCCCTACTTTCGATGCCGAGGGGTTGCTTTACTTCTGGTGCATCGATACCGCACAAGCGAATCTTAGAAGTTTTGCCATCGCATCGCACTTGAAAGGTATCGCCGTCGTATACCGAGCCTTCGATTACTTGACACCTCTGAGATGTTGTTTCGCTGGGAGGCTTGGCTAACTTGGGTTTGTCGGAGTCTGGTTTGTGGAAAAACTGAAACCAAATCAAACCGACAACGACGAGTAGGGGCAGCGCATTCACAAGTTTTTGCATTTTATTTGCCGCCCACAACTTTGAGAATTGCCAACCGTGCTAGCTGCCGATCTATCCAGGTTTCGCAATCTTTAAAGGAGGTAGCATCTTTGATTAACGCCCAATCGCCCGAAGGGAATTGAATCAAGAATTCTCTACCTCTAGCTTTTTTTATAATCGTGCAGCCCCGGTAAATAGAACTATTTGGTAACATCAATTACTACCTCTAAGCTAATTTGTCTGTCCTTTTGACCGAGATTCTTGATCCGCCTTATTTTACCAGCTACCGGGGATTTAATCTGAGTAATATCCCGCAACTTTCCCTCAATTTCTTGTTTCTTACCAACCAATCCTGCAACCTGATACTGCTGCCTCTGCATCTCTGACTGCTGCCGTACCAAATTCAAGGAATGCTCGTATTGCTGATGTTGGTAGTCATTTTTTACCTTATTAAGCGCTGCAACTGCACTGTTTAACTGTCCCGTCAACCGTGCTTTGGATTCGGCAAGCTTTACTTCATTTTCTACATTTTTTCTGATTGTTTCTGCTGCTTTCTCTAACTTGTCGTGTTCTGCTAGTCTTTGCAATCTTTTATCCTTAAATCTAAAAAACGTGGATTGAGGTGCTGTTTCTGGTCTAGCATTCAACAGTTCAATTTCAGTTTTGATTTGAGAGATTGCCGCTTCTTCGACAGCAAAGTTAGGCGGAGGTAAATCAGTTAGTTGGCTGCTAGGAATCGATAATTTTTTGATAGTATTGTCGATTTGGTCGCGTTCTACCTCCAATGATTGCCGTTCTTCGGTACGATCGCTGATGATTTGCCCCTGAGTAACGCTATCGCCTTCAGCAATCTTTAAATCGGTTAAGGATACAACTTGTACCTGAATTCGATGGCGTTTTGATTGTTTGGTTTCAGGCTTCTTCAGTTGAATGTTTGTCTGCTTCTGGAGTTGCAGGTTTGTTGATGTTGGTGTTGGTTGTATGGACAGTAAAGGTAAGAACGGCAAAGAACCAACGATGCTTGCTCCAAAAGCTGCGAGTAATAAATCTTTCATAAATCTGGTTTTGGATTAAATATTTTGGCTTCTATCGCACCTGTGACATATTGCCCTTTGAGCAATTTGACAACCGTTTCAATCGGGCAGTAATTAAAGTTTATTGTATTGCCAGTCAATTTGACAATCTCAAGTTGCTTGGAATTGCTGGGTATTTTAATGAGATCCGGCTCGTCAACCGTCAAAGTACCGCTAATCACAATTAAAGTATTGGGAACCGGGACAACGGTAAATTCTTCTTCATCAAATTCCAAAGTCTGTACCGATGACGATGCTGATTTCCCAATTTCCGCAGTCAAACGGCTGGCGATAATGTTCGTTCCTGTTTTGAAAATTCCTTGTTTGTTGCTAACGACAAACTCGTTGCCCTCGTTGGCAATCACAAAATATTTGCCGTCTGCTGCTGCTGAATCGCTAGCAAAAGTACCCGCAATTTCCGCGTAAACGTGGTGCGATGCCGAATTGGTTCGGTAAGTTTCTGTTGCGTTGGTTCTCAGCCCCAGCGTACTCCCCACTAGCGCAGTCGGGCCGCCCGAACCGCTTAAATAGAGAGCTGCAATCAAAGTTATCATCGCAATTCCCAACACCCAATATTCGCCAGTTCCCCCAGTTTGCAAGCGTCGGTTCGGGTTACTCACGGATATACACCAAGCTGGATGCGGCCAGAAAAACTGCACGCCTTGTTTGGTAAATACATCAGAGAAGCAACTAAGCAAGTGTCCCAACGGCAAGGAGAGCCAAGTTTTCCAATCAGCGTAGAAATACAGGGGTGCTGAGACCAGAGCGATCGCCACAGTTGCTAAAAAGCAGTGAGTTATTGACCTGTGAGGAAAGCGATTCTCGATCCAATTGCTAATGGGAAATAGGATTTGTCCGATTGTCGAAGTGCTCGTATCCAAATCAGGAAGTTGGGAACCCGCGATCGCCAATGCTAGGTGCAGCGGACTCCCAGTAGTCAAAGTTAGCGAGACTCCTGCTGCTGCGATGATGCTGTGAGTTATTGCCATCATAGTTTTGGCTCCTTCTTTAACATCAGTTCACCCCCAAACCCTTATTGTCCAAGCTTCTTGCGAGCACCCTCGACCCTTCCCAATTGTTTCGCCGCCATCGCCACAGTCAAAGCAACGCCACCAAAGATTTGCCAATTTTTGTTGCCAGTTCCCATGCCCACATAGCGCAGGATAGCAAAGGAAAATAAGGCAGCCAACAAAATCGGCATCATCACGAGATACTGTCTGTGTTCGACTGTTGGGTTGATTCCGAGCTTCTCTTGTCTCACTACTTTCCTGGCTAGCATCGGATTCCGACCAGCTAACGGTTGTAATTGAGAAAGTCGAGCAGGCGTCAGGTTCAACCCCAACTTTTTCGCTTCATCCTGCATTGCCGATCTAATAGTGCGATCACAAGGTAGCTGAAGTTCTACTTCGATCATCTCAATGAAAATATCGCGACCGGGATTGGCGATCGCAAAGCAACAAACTCGGCATCCCTGATCGATTAAATCTTCGAGCCAAAACCGAATCCCCGTAGTCAGTCGTTTGGCTTGGGGCAGAATCAATAACGCATCGGTCGGGAGATTGAGTCCAATTTCTTCTTTGAGTCGATCTAATGTCAGTTCCTTGATTCTGCCTTTGTCATCCTCAATCTCAGTTGGTACATCTAATTGTTCTGCTAACTGCTGAAAGAATTTCTTGCCGCTTCCTTTGTAGGTAGCCACAGCAACTGAAAATTCTCCCGCCAATTCCAGATCAACGCCCGTCGCCACATCTTCCAATCCGGTTCCCAGTTCCCCGGTGACGATGCAGCAGTGACCGCTACGGAGTATTTCACAGACTTTGGTTACTTCCTCTCTTACTTCTTGCCTTGATTCTGGCGGTGCCGCTGCAACAGTCCCTGAGCTATTGATTCGGCATTCTGCTTTGGGTCGGCTGCTTCCCTCACTGCTTGTAGTCTTGCTTTCTGCTTGTTCGACAAATCCTCCTCCGTCATTTCGTGGGCTAAGCGCAACCTCACCAAATATGGCATCGCTATCTGCTTCACTTTCAGATCGCCTGCTTCATCAATGAATTGACTTACCATTTCATCATCCATCTCGGTGAAAGTTTCTGCCTCCACCTCTGGAATTTCCAATTCCGATGCCAAACCGGAACTTTCCGCCACCGCTAACTGACCTCCGCTCCCCCTAAATCCCTTCATCTTCCCCGTTTGTTTTATGTGCTCGTTCAGTTCCTCCATGAGTTTCATTTGGTCAGGATTCAGATACACTCCCTCCTCATCCTTGCTTGCCTCAATTCCCAGATGGTTTAATCTGTTGTAATACGTAGTCGATCCGATACCCAGCTTCTCGTAGATTTCATCGGGTCGCCATTTGGTGGAAACTTCTTCTGTCATTGGAATTTCCATAGCTTTTTCATATCAGAGTTACATAATATGTACTATACACCGCAAAAAACTTAGTGTCTTTCCAACCACCCCCACCGGAAAAAGCACCGGAACCGTGGATTTTTTGGCTGCGTAATTGCACGTTAAAGTAATCTGGTGAAGCGGTGTAATTTCAGACAATAAGGATAGAATCGAGAAAAGTGCAGGAGGCGAAGATGGCACAGGCTGACATGGGCGATTCGATGGTACGAGCGTGGAATATGGGAAGGCTAGCGAGGAAGAAGCGGAATCCGAGAACTGGAGAAACCAAGGACATCCTGACGGGTGCAGATTGGAATGAGGGTATCATCGACAACAACAACGGCACACCAATTAGCACCATCAATGAAACGATTGGCGGCGATGATGTAACCGATTGGGCGAGGTTTCGGGTCAACTTTCCGGTGCAAGTGAATCTGGTGACGGACAACGCCATCGCCGCAATTGTGAACTCTAGCCGCAACGTTGTAGTGGATTCTAGTGACGGGTATTCCAGCAACCTGACAACCACTTTGCAGCCGGGAGTCTACTTTCTCCAGTTCAGCACCGAGTCTTCGATTCCCTCTTTGTTTACCTCGCAACTGACCTTAACCAAGGTTTAGCAGCCAGTATTTGGAAGGATCTGAGATTTGTCAGGCTTTGAGAAGTTTGCTACTATGGCGATATACTGTCAATTGTATGTATAAATTTATGCCGAATTTAAATCCTAAAACGGAGCAGCTATCAAGTTTTCCCCTGTTGGGGGAAGCAGAAGGAAGGCTTTCGCGGAAACAAATTCAGGTAAAGCCGGAACAAGAAGTTTATGATTTTCTGATGTCTCTACCTGTAGAAGAGAGAGTTTCTTTGATGAGAAAAGCTTTGCGAGACGCCGTAAAAACTTATCAATCTGCATCTTCCCCGTAACCGCCTCAACTTCCTCAAAATCCTCATCGGAGTCAACATCAGGGGCGCGGCCGACATCAAAAGGAGTCTCGATCGTATACTTGCGGCGGGCAGTGCGATCGTCCAACACGACATCCTCCTGCAAATCCTGGATGTCGTCGTCAAACACGGCACCCTCAAAACCGGCATCCTGAACGCTGGCATCCTCATAGGCATTGAACCCAGTTCCAGCAGGAATCAGGCGGCCGATGATCACGTTTTCCTTGAGGCCGCGCAGCCAGTCGGATTTG
>NZ_JAEQCT010000205.1:0-1107 GCF_020738205.1 Microcoleus sp. PH2017_24_DOB_U_A | reverse complement strand
GAACCCGCCCCTTGTATCTTAAAAGAGTCAGTCAGTCGATCGCCACGTCATTGATTCAATCATACCGATAATCAGGCGATCGTACAGACTTTCAGTCGATCGAGCCGACAATCAGGCGATCGAGCCGACCATCAGGCGATCGTACCGATCATCAGGCGATCGTACCGACAATCAGGCGATCGAGCCGACAAGTGGGCGATCAAGCCGACAATCAGGTAAATCTAAAGAAACTAGAAAAGTTTCTGAATAAGATGCCAGTTTCAGCAGAAAGTGTTGTTCAAGGACATCAGAAATCGGTGAAGTTGGCCCGCCCCTTAGACTGCATAAGTCTGTTGCGTAGATAAGCTCCCATTACTGATGACAGGCGCACCTAAAGCTGGACAGTATCTTAGGCTCTCGGCATCGCCCGGGAAAGCCTGCATTTACAAGGTTAGTATTCAATTGCCTGTCGGTTCTTTCATAAAATCGGAGTACATCTGGAGCAAACAATGACATCAACAGTCTTAGGTATAGACATCAGTAAAAGAGACTTTCACGTCTCATTACTGAAAGAAGGTCGTGCAACTAAACCCAAAAAGTTTACGAACAATATTCAAGGGTTTGAGAGTTTGCATAACTGGCTTCAAAAACAAAGTGTTGTTGAACTTCATGCCTGCATGGAAGCCACTAGCATTTTGGCGTGAAGCCTTAGCCGAATTCCTATATGGGAATGGCTTTCAGGTTAGCATTGTTAATCCGGCGCGTATTAAAGGGTTTGCTAAAAGCGAACTTCTGAGAACTAAAACTGACTCTGTAGATGCGGCACTGATTGCTCGTTTTTGTGCGGCGATGAAACCGTCTTTGTGGACACCAACCCCGTTGGAAGTCAAGGAATTACAAGCTTTACTGCGACGACTAGAATCTTTGACTCAGATGTATCAACAGGAAGAGAATCGTTTGGAAACAGCTACAGAAACTGTAGCTAAACTTACGAGAGCTCATTTGGAATACATCAAAGAACAACAAGCAGAAATCAAAAAAATGATTAGCGATCATTTTGACCAACATCCGCATTTAAAACAGCAGCGCGAGCTGTTGACTTCGATTCCAGGTATTGGAGAACAGACG